>JBKPJW010000350.1:0-24128 GCA_046730875.1 Actinomycetota bacterium
GTTCCGCACTGGGTGCTCCCGTCCTGGGCGTCCTCGCGGACCGGCTCGGCCAGCGCAGCGTCCTTCTCGTGTCCGCCACCGCCAACACCGTGGCCATTGTTGCCTTGATCCTCGCTGCGTACCTCATCTCCGGGGCGCAGGACCTCGCCGCGGCTGTCCCCGTGCTTGCCGCGGCCTTCGTGGCCGGGGCGAGCTGCCCGCAGGTCGGCCCGTTGGCCCGCGTTCGCTGGATGGCATTGACATCCGGGACCTCCGGGCCAGGACGCGGGACAGCATCCGCGGACCTGGATACCGCCCTTTCCTATGAGAGCACCGCGGATGAGCTGACGTTCGTGCTCGGCCCCGCACTCGTGGGGGTCCTGGCCAGCCTGCTTGCGCCGTGGCTGCCCCTGGCCGTCGCCGCGGCGCTGACTGTTGTCCTCGTGCCGGCCTTCGCCGTCCACCCCACGCACCATGCCGTGGTCCGCACCCCTCGGCGTCAGGTCGAGGGGCCGGCCGATTGTGCGGTTGTCGGCGGGGCTCCCGCTGCGTCACGGGAACGGCTCCGGGACACCCCCATGGCGGCCCAGCGACTCAGGACCCTGTCGGCCGTCGCCCTCCCGGTGTTGGCCATGGTCTGTATGGGCACATTCTTCGGCGCCACCCAGACGTCACTGAGCTCCTTTGCGGCCAGCTTCGCCACGTCCGAGCTCGCCGGCCTGCTCTACGCCGCCATGGGACTGAGCTCTGCGGCTGCGGCCTTGTCGGTTGCCTACTGGCCCCGGTGCATTACGGTGAACGCCCGCTGGATTTTGTGCGCACTCCTCATGGCCGGCTTCGCAGCGCTGCTGTTGCTGCCCTCGACGGCACTGCCCATGATCCTCGTGCTGCTGGTCCTCGGCCTGCCGGTCGGCCCGCTCATGGTCACCGTTTTCGCCATCGGCGGCCTCGTGGCCCCGGCGGGGAAACTAGGCACCGTGATGACGGCGCTGGCCAGCGGGATCGTCGCCGGCACCGCGCTCGGATCCTCCATCGCCGGGCAGCTGGCCCAGAACTTCGGATATTCGACGGCGTTCCTGGTCCCGGTGTGCGCCGCTACGGCGCTGTTCCTGCTCGGAACGGCAGCCGCCGTCGTACTCCGGCAACGCGGGCGGAAGGCAGTGCCCGCCGCCTAATCCCAACTGACTCGCAGCAGGGGCCGTTCTGGACGTCCAGAACGGCCCCTGCTGCGAGTCAGTTGGGCATGCGGCCAGTTGGGCATGCGGCACGACGACGGCGGCCGGGCATCTACCCCAGCTGCGCCTCGATCCGCCCGGCTGCTTCGGTGAGCGCCCCGGCGACCTCGACCGGGTCCTGTGCTGCGCGGATGTAGACCACCGAGAGGGCCGCCGGCCGGCCGCCGGGCACCCGCAGCGGCACCGCAATGGAGGACACCCCGGCGATGACCTCGTCGTGGCTCGCCGCATAGCCAAGGCGCCGGGCCTCGGCCGCCTCCGCCCGGTACGGGATGCCCGGGGCCAGGGCCCGCCACTCCCGTTCAGTGAAGACCGACTGGATGGCGATGCCCGGGGCTCCGGCGCTGATGGGATGCCGCGAGCCCGGGTGCTGCACCACTGCGGCGCCGCTATGCCTGGGATCCACGGTCACCAGCGTCACGCACTCCTCCCGGTCCCAGACCGCCACAAAGGCGCTCATCGTCAGGGTGTTGGCTAGCTGGGTCAGCTCCGGCAGGGCCGCCGACTGCAGATCGCGCGAGACGCCGCGCGCCAGGACGGCGAGGCCCGGTCCGGGCTGGACGCGGCCGCCGTCGTCGCGCACCAGCAGCGAATGGTCCTCGAGGGTGCGCAAGATCCTGTAGGCCACGGACCGGTGCACGCCCATGGCATCGGCAAGTTCGGCGATGGTGAGTGGCTGCTGGGCCTCAGCGAGGATTTCCAGCGCCCTGATGCCGCGGGACAGCGTCTGGGACGGGGAGGCCTGGGCGGTGCCGGCATTCGGGGTCATGGGGTCCATCCTAGGGGCGGGGTCGCGGGAAGCCGGGCACACCGGGCGGCTCTTGTGTTCCGGCCCACGGTCCGCTAGCGTTCTATATGGGAATTGCTTGTTCGATTATAGAACAGATTCGATGCGAAGCACATCTCCTGCAGACCGTATCTACTGCAGAGACAGAGGGACAGCCCAGGGAACCGCCACGAACGCAAGGAATCAATGATGATTGCCAAGCCACGCGACCAGGCCGGGAACGCCGCCGGCCGGGTTCCTGCCCCGCGCGCCAATCACTTCCGCGGCAGCCTTGGCAGGTTTGCCACCGGCGTCGCGATCGTGACGTTCGACGGGGTGACAAAGCGCCACGGCATCACCGTGAACTCCTTCACCTCGGTCTCGATGGACCCCCCGCTGGTGCTGGTGAGCATCGCCCGCACGGCCAGGGCCCACGATGAACTCGCGGGCCGGCCCTTCACAGTGAACATCCTCGGCGCCGAGCAGCGGCAGTTGGCCCTACACTTCGCCGGCCGTCCCGGCCCCGAGCCGCGGTGGGTGGAGGGGGAGACCGCGCCGCGGCTCTCCCATGTGCTCGCCTACTTCGAATGCACGCCGTGGGCTGCGTACGACGGCGGCGACCACACCCTGTATATCGGCGAGGTAGTGCACTTCAACTACCGCAACGGCGATGCGCTGGCGTTCGCCAACGGCTCGTTCACCATCATCCCGGAAAGCCAGCTGGGCATGGAGGACCTGCTCTAACCCGCACCTGCCAAGACCATTCAGCTCAACGACGACTGGAGAAAGCCATGGGTATCCGTACCGGACAGCAGTACCTGGACAAGCTCAATGCCATGACCCCGCATGTGGTCATCGACGGCGAAGTTGTCAGCCAGAAGATCGCCGAACACCCGGCCTTCCGCAACGTGGCCCGGTCCTACGCCAGGCTTTTCGACATGCAGCACGACCCGCAGTATCAGGAGGCGCTCACCTACACCTCGCCCAGCACCGGCGACCTGGTGAACGCCTCTTTCCTGGTGCCGAGGACCATCGAGGACCTGCAGCGCCGCCGCCGTGCCATCTCCACCTGGGCGGAATCCTCCAACGGCTTCCTGGGCCGCTCCGGGGACTACATGAACTCCTCGCTCACCGCCCTCGGCACGGCCCGGAAATGGTTTGCGCAGGCGGATCCGAAGTTTGGCGAGAACATCTTCAACTACTACGAGTGGGCCAGGGAGAACGACGTTTTGGCCACACACACCCTGATCCCGCCACAGGTGAACCGATCGGTCTCGGGCTCGGAGCAACTCGGCGGCCAGCTCTCGGCCCGGATCGTGGAGGAGCGCGAGGACGGGATCGTGATCCAGGGTGCGCGCATGCTCGCCACTATCGCCCCGATCGCCGACGAGCTCCTCGTGTTCCCGTCCACCGTGCTGCGGGGCACCCCGGAAGACGCGCCCTACTCGTATGCGTTCGCCATCCCCAACGATTCCCCGGGCCTGCGCTACCTCTGCCGTACGTCGCTGTACAACGGCGGCAGCACCCACGATGAACCGCTGGCCTCCCGCTACGAGGAAATGGACGCCGTCGCGGTCTTTGACCACGTCTTCGTGCCCAGCGAGCGCATCTTCATGCTCGGCAACCCACAGCTGTGCAACAGCTTCTACACCGAAACCGGCGCCGGGGCGCTTATGACCCATCAGGTGGTCACCCGCACCATTGCCAAGAGCGAGTTCTTCCTGGGCCTGGCCTCCGAGCTGGCCGAATCAATCGGCATTGACGGATTCCAGCACATCCAGGAGGACATCGCCGAGCTGATTATCGACGTCGAAATCGGCCGGGCGCTGGTCCGCGCCTCCGAGGCCGACGCCGGGCTCAACGACGCCGGCGTCATGCTGCCGAAGTGGTCCACCCTGAACGCCGCCCGGAACTGGTACCCGAAGATCGCCCAGCGCTTCCCGCAGATCATCCGGAAGTTCTCGGCGTCGGGCCTTATGGCGCTGCCGGGGGAGGCGGATGTCAACAGCGAGGCCCGGGCGGACATCGAGCTGTACCTGCAGGGCAGGACCCTGACCGGCCCCGAGCGCGTCCGGTTGTTCAAGCTGGCCTTTGACGCCTCGATCTCCGGCTTCTCAGGGCGCCAGTCGCTCTACGAGTACTTCTTCTTCGGGGATCCCGTCCGCATGGCCGGCGCCCTCGTGAACAGCTACGACCGTGAGCCGGTCCGGGCCAGGGTGCGCGAGCTGCTCCACCGGACTGACTGACCGGTCATGGCGATGTGCGCGGAATCACACTTCGTAGTAGTATCCTTTCTACAAACTGACCGTTCGATCAGTAATTCTCGTGATCCACCGTTCGAATAATCCGCAGCTCCTGCGATCAGCATTTTTTCAGGCACCAGCTAGTCACTTCGCATTCACTTCGGGCAGTACCTCTGCCCCCAGCAACGGAGTTCCAATGACCGCAACTTCATCCGTAGATTCCAAAGCGGGTCCCAGCAGCAAACATGAGGAACGAAAGGTCCTCGCCGGGACGCTGGTCGGGACCACCATCGAGTGGTACGACTTCTTCATTTTTGCCCAGCTGACAGCGACGCTGCTCTCGCCGCTGTTCCTTGCCCCGCTGAACGCATCCAACCCGGGCCTGGCGCAGATCCTGTCCTTCGCCCTCATCGGCATCAGCTTCCTGTTCCGCCCGCTCGGCGCCATCATCGCCGGCCACCTGGGTGACCAACTCGGCCGAAAGGCCATGCTGGTCTTCACGCTGGTCATGATGGGTGCCGCCACCGCGCTGATCGGCCTGCTGCCCACCTACGCGCAGATCGGTGTCTGGGCCCCGATCCTGCTCATCACGCTCCGCGTCATCCAGGGCTTCTCCGCCGGCGGTGAATGGGGCGGCGCTGCCCTGATGGCCGTCGAGCACGCCCCCAAGAGCAAGCGCGGCCTGTTCGGCGCCTACCCGCAGATCGGCGTTCCGGTCGGCATGATTCTCGCCACCGGCCTGCTGTACTTCCTCAACACCAGCATGTCCAAGGAAGACTTCGCGTCCTGGGGCTGGCGTGTGCCGTTCCTGCTCTCGATCGTGCTGATCATCGTCGGCTACCTGATCCGCCGCGCCGTTTCCGAGAGCCCCGTCTTCAAGGAAATGGCTGCGCGCAAGGAAGAGAGCAAGGCTCCGCTCGGCGAGCTCATCCGGAAGCACAAGAAGGCCGTCCTCTACTCGACCATGATCTTCATCGGCAACAACGCTGCCGGCTACCTGCTGATCGCATTTTTCATCTCCTACGCCACCAAGACGCTGAAGATGCCCACGCCGCAGATCCTGCTGGCCACCACGCTGGCGTCCTTCGGCTGGCTGATCTTCACGCTGATCGGCGGCTGGCTGTCGGACAAGATCGGCCGCGTCAAGACCTTCCTGATCGGCTACGGCATCGTCTTCGCCTGGATGATCCCGATGTTCGCCCTCATCGACACCAAGGACATCCTGCTCTACGGTGTGGCCCTGTTCGTCCTGACCATCGGCCTGGGCCTGTCCTACGGCCCGATGTCCGCCATGTATGCCGAGATGTTCCCGGCGAACGTGCGCTACTCGGGCATCTCGATCGGCTACGCCTTCGGCGCCATCCTCGGCGGCGCGTTTGCGGCCACCATCGCGGAGACCCTGCTGCAGGGCACCCACTGGACCGGGTCGATCGGCATCTACATTATGGTCCTCTGCGTCATCTCCGCCGCCGGCGTCCTGCTGGCCGGGGAAACGAGGGGCCGCCCGCTCGGCGTCAGCAGCCACCACTAGGCGGCTGATCCGCTAGGCAACGCACACCAAAATAGGCAGAGCAACACCAAAAGAGGCACGGACCGCGGTCCGTGCCTCTTTTGGTGTTATCCGGTGTTGCGGCGGGCTCAAACGCTCAGGAAGCTGATGGCCCCCTGCTTGAACGCCCGGCTGGTGATGGCGTTGGTGTGGTTGCGGCCCGGCAGGACGAGCTGTTCCACCATGGCGCCCGCCTTGGCGCCAAGGGCGGCGAGGTCCGGCATGGTGGCGGCACGGTCGTCCTTTTCCCCCGCGACGAGGAGCATGGGCATGGGCGGGACGGCCTCGGCGGGGTCGTACGGCTCGGTCTTGATCGCCTCGACCAGGGAAAGCAGCGCGAAGATGTTGTTGCTGGGCAGCAGCATCGCCATTTTCAGCAACCCGGCGGTTGATTCGTCCGCGATCGGGGTTCCGTCCGCCAGGTAGTCCTGGGCGGCGACCAGGTCAAAGTCTGCCAGCGGATCCGCCGTGTTCGGACCGCCCAGGACCAGCCGGTGCACCAGCTCATGCTGGGTGGCGCCGAACTCCCAGGCGAGCCGGGATCCCAGCGAATAGCCGATCAGATCGAGCCCGCTGGACGGGTCGCCGTCGCGCAGGGGACGCACGCCGGCGTCGAACGCTATCTGGAGCAGATCCGCCCGGATCCGGCTGGGGGAGTAGGAGTCCATGTCCTCGGGGGCGCCGCTGCGGCCGTGGCCGGGCAGGTCCACGGTGATGACGCGCCGGCCCGCCTCCAGCAGGGCGGTGAGCCAGCCGGTGTCCTCCCAGTTGAGCTTGGAGGACGAGGAGAAGCCATGCAGCAGCAGGACCGGACGCAGCCCGGCGTCGTTCTGGGGCTCATGCACCTCCACGTACAGCTGGGGGTCGGTGCCCTCGACCGTGTGGGAATGCTGTTCGCCCGTGTGTCTGCCGCTCATGGTGTCAGTCCTCATCAAGTACGGCGCTCAGGCGGACCCGGCGCTTCGGTGCCTCGTCCTTCGGGACCGTGCCCACGATGCCGGCGGTATTGTCCGGCACCTCGAACACAATCAGGGGCTCGCCGACATTGATCCTGTCGCCGGGCCCGCCGAAGATACGCACTACCTTACCTGCCTGCGGGCTGGGCAATTCAACCGCCGATTTCGTGGTCTCGACCTCCACCAGCGGCTGGTTGCGCTCTACCTGATCTCCCGGTGAAACCAGCCATTCCAGCACGGTTGCCTCAATCAGTCCCTCGCCGAGGTCGGGGAGCGGGAAGGAAATTTCAGCCACGTTTGTACTCCAATACTCGCTGGATGCCGAAGAGGATCCGGTCAATGTTCGGGATGTATTCATCCTCCAGGTCGCCCGAGGGATACGGGACGTCGAAGCCGGTGACCCGCTCCACCGGCGCCTTGAGCGTGTCGAAGCAGCTCTGCGTGATCAGCTGCGCCACTTCGGCGCCGAGCCCGGAGGTCAGCGGGGCTTCGTGGACGACGACGGCGCGGCGCGTCTTGCGTACGGACGCGGCCAGCGCCCCGGCATCGATCGGCTTGAGCCAGCGCAGGTCCAGGACCTCGATGTCGATCCCGTCCTCGGCCGCGAGCTCGGCCACCTGTAGGCAGCGGGCCACCATGGCGCCCCACGCGACGAGCGTCAGGTGGCGGCCCGGGCGCATCACCTTGGCCCCTTCGGGGGAGCCGCCGGAATCCACGTCCACCTCGCCCTTCTGCCAGTAGCGCGACTTCGGCTCCATGAAGATCACCGGGTCCGGTCGCGTCGCGGCGTACTTGAGCAGGTGGTAGGCCTCGTGCGGGTTCGACGGCGAGACCACCTTCAGGCCGGGCACGTGGGCGAAGAGCGCCTCCAGGCTCTCGCCGTGGTGTTCAGGGGCCCGGATGCCGCCGAAGCTGGGCACGCGCAGGGTGACGGGCATCGGCATCGTCCCTCGGCTGCGGTAGTTCATCCGGGCGATCTGGCAGACGATCTGGTTGATGGCCGGGTAGGCGAAGCCGTCGAACTGGACCTCGGGAATGGGGTGGAACCCGGCCATCGCCAGGCCCACGGACATGCCGAGGATGCCGGATTCCGCCAGCGGGGTGTCAAAGACCCGCTGCGCGCCGTGCTTGGCCTGCAGGCCGTCAGTGATGCGGAAGACACCCCCGAGCCGCCCGCAGTCCTCACCGAAAACCAGGGCCTTGGGGTTGTCTGCGAGGACCTCATCGAGGGCCCGGTTGAGTGCCTGCTGCATGGACATCACGGTGGCGGCCGCCGGGCCCGCGGCTGTGCTTTCGCCAGTACCTTCGCTCATGGCGGTCTCGCCTTCGAGAATCGAGTTAGACATGTTCGGACTCCTCGCGCCAGTTGGCGGCCTGGGCCTGCAGGGCCGGGGTGGTTTCCTGGAAGACCAAGTCAAACATTTCCGTTCCCGGCCGGGAACCGAGGGCCTGGATGCCGGTGCGGATCTGCTCCTCTTCGGCCTTGGCCGCGGCCAGCGCCCCGGCGAAGAAGGCCTCGTCCGCGATGCCGTCGGCGAGCAGCCGCTGCCGGAGCCGCTCGAGCGGGTCGGTGCCGGCGCCGTCGCGTTCCTCATCGAGCGAGCGGTAGCGGCCCGGATCATCGGAGGTGGAGTGCGGGCCGCGGCGGTAGGTCATGGCCTCGATCAGCACCGGGCCGTTCCCGGAACGGGCGTGGGCGAAGGCGCGGCGGGTCGCCCCGACCACCGCGACGACGTCGTCGCCGTCGATCTGCAGCGCCGGGATGCCGTAGCCCGCGGCGCGGGCCGCGACGGAGCCGCCGGCCACCTGCCGTTCGGTGGGGACCGAGATGGCCCAGCCGTTGTTCTGGACGAAGAACACCACGGGCGCCTTCATCACGGCGGCGAAGTTCAGGGCCTCGTGGACATCGCCCTGCGAGGAGGCGCCGTCGCCGAAGTAGGTCAGGGCGACGCCGTCCGCCGAATCGAGCGTCTGGCCGTGGGCCCAGCCGACGGCGTGCAGGACCGAGCCGGCGACGACGGCCTGGATCGGGGCCAGCCGGGCCGCCATCGGGTTGTACAGGCCGCCGTGCCAGGTTGCCTTGTGGGTGGA
Organism: Actinomycetota bacterium; assembly: GCA_046730875.1. Lineage (GTDB taxonomy): Bacteria > Actinomycetota > Actinomycetes > Actinomycetales > Micrococcaceae > Arthrobacter. The sequence continues at coordinate 8,820 of JBKPJW010000350.1, forward strand.
CATGTAGGCCACCATGTCCACGCCCATGGTCCGGGCGACGCCCATCTCGCGGTAGGTGGGGAAGACGAAGTCGCGGGTGGTGTCCACGGCGTAGCCGCTGCCCACCTGGGCCGCTTCCTGGCCGAATTCGGGCGCGTAGCCGGGGATGATGCCCTGGCGCTGCCAGGCGATGGCCGAGGTGTCGAGGTGCCTGACGGCCACCATCAGCGAGTAGAGCTCACGGAGCTCATCGGCAGTGAGCGGCGCGGCAGCGTCGCCGGTGGCCGCGGGGGGAAGTGTGTCCATGCCTGTGACCCTAGTCACCGGCGGCATAGTGGGCAATCAGCCTAAACCAGGATGCCCAGACTGCACATTCCTGCCGCCCGACGGGAATATTTGCTTGGCATTTTGTACACTGCGCGGCGCGCTCCATCCCGTCCCAACTGACTCGCAGCAGGGGCCGTTCTGGACGTCCAGAACGGCCCCTGCTGCGAGTCAGTTGGGCTGCGAGTCAGTTGGGGGAGTGGCGGGTTACCTGCGGGTGAGCCGGGCGCCGGCCCAGCACGCGGCGGCGATGCCGGCCACCAGGCCCAGGGTGCTGAAGAGCTGCTTGCTGCTGTCCGGGCTGCTGAAGCCGACGGCGAAGATCAGCGCCAGGAGCACGAGGCCGAAGACGGTCAGGGCGGGGAAGCCCTTCATCCGCAGCGGCAGCGCCGTGCCGTCGCGGTCGGCCCGGCGGCGCAGGATCAGCTGGGAGACGAGGGCCGAGCCCCACACCACGAGGCACGTGGAGCCGACCAGCTGGAACAGGGCCGGCAGGATCCGGTCCGGGAAGAGCAGTTCCAGCACGGCGGCCAGGAAGCCGAAAGCCACGGAGACGCTCACTGCCAGCACCGGGACCCGGGCGGTGTTGAGCTTCGAGAGGAACCTCGGAGCTTCGCCGCGCTCCGAAAGCGAGTACACCATGCGGGACGCGCCGTAGAGATTGGCGTTCAGGGCGGAGAGCAGCGCGATGACGGCCACCAGCGTGATGGCGGCACCGGCTCCCGGGATCCGGGCGACGTCGAGGACGCCGGCGAAGGGGGACTTCAGGGCCTCGGAAGTTGAGGGAAGGACAGCGGCGATGACGAACACCGAGCCGATGTAGAACACGAGGATCCGCCAGACCACGGTGCGGATCGCCTGGCCGACGCTGCGCTCCGGGTTCTCCGTCTCGGCCGCCGCCACGCTCACAATCTCCGTGCCGCCAAAGGCGAAGATCACTACGAACAGTGCAGTGGCGATCCCGCCCATTCCGGCCGGGGCGAAGCCGGACGTGAAGTTGCCGAGGCCCGGGGACGGGACGTTCGGCAGCCAGCCCAGCAGCAGCGCCGCCCCGATGGCGAGGAACAGCAGGATGGCGGCCACCTTGAGGATGGCGAACCAGAACTCAAACTCGCCGAAGTTCTTCACTCCGGCCAGGTTGATCGCCGTGAACACGGCCATGAAGACCAGGGCCAGTGCCCAGACGGGAATCACCGGCCACACGGTGAACAAAAGCCCGGCGGCACCGAGAGCCTCGGCCGCGATGACCACCACGAGCTGCAGCCACCAGAGCCAGCCGACGGTCGCTCCGGCGGTCTTGCCCATGGCTTTTTCCGCGTAGACGGAGAAGGCGCCGCTGTTGGGGTTGGCCGCCGCCATCTCGCCGAGCGCCCACATGACCAGGATGATCAGGGTTCCGGCGACAAGGTAGGAAATCAGGACGGCCGGTCCGGCCGCCTGGATTCCGGCCCCTGAGCCAAGGAAGAGGCCGGCGCCGATGGCGCTGCCGAGTCCCATCATGGTCAGTTGGCGGGGCTTCATGCTGTGCCCCAGGGTGGGGGCCGCGGTGGGGGCCGGGAGCGCGGTGGGTAGCGTCGCGGTGGACTTCGTTGTCATGGCGAACCTTCGTGTGGTCTTGATCTGTGTGTCCTTATGAGACCCCTCGAATTTACCGTCTCCGGCCAGGCCCTACCGTTCGCCGGGGCGGTACGGCCGTGAGAGCATGGTGGCAGTTTGCTCACCCGATTCGGCGGATCAGCGGCGGTTTGGCTGGACCGGCCCGCTGCGGAAGGAAAATTTGATGGATGTCGACCCGCTGGATGCAAAAATTGTCCGATTTTTTACGGATTCTCCCCGGGCATCGGTCCTGGAAGCCTCCAGGGTGCTGAAGGTGGCCCGCGCCACCGTGCAGTCGCGGCTGGACCGGATGCAGGACGGCGGAGTGATCGGCTCGTGGGTGCCGCAGCCCGATCCAGCGCACTTCGGCTTCCCGGTGGTGGCGTTCTGTTCCCTGACGATCAACCAGGACCTCGGGCACGACGCCGTCGTGGAGGCCCTGGCGCGGATCCCCGAACTGATTGAGATCCACACCGTCTCCGGCAGTTCTGACCTCATGGCCCGCATCGCGGCCCGCTCCAATTCCGACCTTCAGCGTGTCCTCGACGCCATGATCGCCACGAAGACGATCCTGCGCTCCTCCTCCGTGATTGTCCTCAATACGCACTTCCAGGGCCGCACCCTGCCGCTGCTGGAGGCCGCCGCCCGGGGAAGGGGCTAGAGGACGCTCAGGCCGGAGGGCAGGCCGGTGCGCCCGGTGAGCAGGAGCAACAGGTCCCCGGCGGACGGCAGCCGCGCGCCGATCGCTCCAGCGAGCTCCAACGACGCCGCGATGGCCGGCTGCAGGGACGCCGGCGTCGGAAGCCCCAAGGCCCGCGCCAGATCCAGGCCATGGACGGCCAGCTCGAAGCTGCGGGTCGGGAGGTAGTCAACCAATTTCATTGTTCCGGCGGGAGTGGCAACGAGGGCCTCATCCGGAGTGTGCCGGATGAGCTCGGTGATCCGATGGACGAGTTCCCGGACAGCCGCAGCCGGGTCGTGGCCGAGGGCCTGGCCGGTCTCCCGGCCCCGTTGCGCAATCGCCGCCGGTGACGCGTCGCCCCGGATGGTGAGGAAATAGGAGACCGGGCCTTCCAGGCGCGGCCCGGCCGCGGGCGCGGCCAGATACGTCTCCACGGTTGTGAGGGCACGACTGGCATGGCCGGTCAGCCCGCGCATGTCCCATTCGCCGAGCGCCGGGTTGGACCAGGCGGCTTCCGGCACCTGTTCGACCAGCTCCCGAAATGCCTGTGCCGCGCCCAGGTAGCACGCCCTGACTTCCGCGTTATCCATAGTCTCGATTTATACCGGCGCGGACTGGGCCCTACAAGCCGGCCGGGGCAGGTGACGTGCAACATTTTGCGCCGGGCGGCCGCCGTCGTATCATTAGTTCTAGTCAATCTGACTATAACTAATCCGGCGGTCGGGCCGGAGACGTCCGGGCAGTCCACAGCGGATCCGGCCGGGACCTCAGAAGGCGGGTGGATCACCGTTTACACCGCAGCAGCCAACGTCTCGGAGCGCCAGACCGCTCCGCCGTCGCTGGCCATCTCCACCGTGATCTTTGCCCTGCGTCCCAGCGAAAAGTCCGGACGTCCCACGCTTTGGATTCCGTTGGTGCGCCGGATCCGCGAGCCGTTCAAGGGCCTCTGGGCCTTGCCCGGCGGCCCGCTCACGCACTCCGAATCACTCCAGGATGCCGCGTCGCGGAACCTGCGCGAGACCACGGGCCTGGCCCCGAACTACCTCGAGCAGCTCTACGCCTTCGGCGGCCTGCACCGCTCACCCACCCAGCGCGTCGTCTCGATTGTGTACTGGGCGCTAGTGCAGCCCACGGAAGCCGCGCTCGCGGACGAATCGGAGAACGTGCGCTGGTTCCGCGCCGACCGGCTCGGCCAGCTCGCCTTCGACCACAACGCGATCATCGATTACGCCCTCTGGCGGCTGCGCAACAAGATGGCCTACGGATCCATCGCCTACCACCTGCTGGGCGAGTACTTCACCCTCGCCCAGGTCCGGGAGGTCTACGAAGCCGTCCTGGACCGCCAACTCGATCCCGCCAACTTCCGCCGGCAGGTCAAGGCCACGCCGGAAATCGAAGAAACCGATCAGTACCTGCAGGGCGGCAAGCACCGCCCGCCCCGGCTTTACCGCTTTACCGGCCGCCCCGGCCTTGACCCAGATAACAGGAGCACACCATGAGCAGCGTCAACACGGCAATCCAGCTGATCACGCGCGAGCAGGCCACCACCATGACGGGGGCCGCGGCCGCCTCCACCTGCAGCCCCGCGCTGGCCCGCGGGCCCTGGGACTACGACCTCGCCGAGGCCCTCGCCGGAGTGCCCGGCTACGGACCGGGCGCCTCCTCCGCCGACGTCGCCCCGGCCTCCACCCCGCGGCAGGGCCAGCTCCCGGAGGAGTACAAGCTGGCCAGCGACGCCGAGCTCGACATCCGGATTCGCGCCGCCAAAGCGGCGCTGGGGGACCGCGCCGTCGTCCTGGGGCACTTCTACCAGCGCGACGAAGTGATCCAATACGCCGACTTCGTGGGCGATTCCTTCCAGCTCGCCAACGCGGCCCTGACCCGTCCGGACGCGGAAGCCATCATCTTCTGCGGCGTCCACTTCATGGCCGAGACCGCTGACATCCTCTCCCGGCCGGACCAGGCCGTGATCCTGCCCAACCTCGCCGCGGGCTGCTCCATGGCGGACATGGCGGACATCGACTCGGTCACCGAGTGCTGGGAACAGCTGGAAGAGCTTTTCGGCACCGAGCCCGACGCCGACGGCCGGGTCCCGGTCATCCCGGTCACCTACATGAATTCCTCCGCAGCCCTCAAGGGCTTCTGCGGCGACCGCGGCGGCATCGTCTGCACGTCCTCGAACGCCGCCACCGTGCTCGAGTGGGCGTTCGAACGCGGGCAGCGCGTGCTGTTCTTCCCGGACCAGCACCTGGGCCGCAACACCGCCAAAGCGATGGGCGTTCCGCTGGAACAGATGCCCATGTGGAACCCGCGCAAGGACCTCGGCGGAAACGATGAGCAGACGCTGCAGGACTCCCGCGTGATTCTCTGGCACGGCTTCTGCTCCGTCCACAAGCGCTTCAACGTGGGTCAGATCGCCAAGGCCCGGGCCGAGTTCCCCGGCGTGCAGGTGATCGTGCATCCGGAGTGCCCCATGGAGGTGGTGGACGCCGCCGATTCCGCCGGCTCCACCGACTTCATCAAGAAGGCCATCGCCGCGGCCACGGAGCCCACCACGTTTGCGATCGGCACCGAAATCAACATGGTCAACCGTCTCGCCGCGGAATACCCGCAGCACACCATCTTCTGCCTGGACCCGGTGATCTGCCCGTGCTCCACGATGTACCGGATCCACCCCGGCTACCTCGCCTGGGTACTGGAGGCGCTCGTCAGGGGTGAGGTGCTCAACCGCATCACCGTGGATAACGGCGTCGCGGCCCCGGCGAAGGTGGCCCTGGAACGCATGCTGGCGGCCCGGCCGTGACCAGGCGGCTGGTGATTGTCGGCAGCGGGGTTGCCGGGCTCTACGCAGCACTGCTCGCGACCGACGCCGCCACCGGGTCCGGCAGCGACGTCGAGGTGGTCCTCCTGAGCAAGGGATCACTGGAGCAGAGCAACACCTTCTACGCCCAGGGCGGCGTCTCCGCCGTCCTGGCACCGGAGCAGGCCGCCGCCGGGGACTCCGTGGCAGCCCACATCGCCGACACCCTCGCCGCCGGTGCCGGGCTGAACGACGCCGAGGCAGTCCGCGTCCTGTGCAGCGAGGCCGCCCGGGACATCGCCGGCCTGGCCCGCTACGGCGTGCACTTCGACGTGCGTCCCGACGGCGGCCCGGCCCTGGGCCTGGAAGCGGCACATTCGGCCCCCCGCATCCTGCATGCCGGCGGGGACGCGACGGGCGCCTGCATTGCCCGCGGGCTGGTCACCGCCGTGCTGGAACGGGCCCTGCTGGAACGTGCCGTCCGGGGCCGGCTCCGGGTGGAGACCAGCGCGTTCGTCACCGAACTGCTGACGGAGCCGGACGTCCTGCCGCAATCCCTGCCGAAAACCCCGTCACTGCCGGGCAGCACGCCCGCGACGCCGGCCCGGGTTACCGGCGTGCGCTACCTGGCCGCCGGCCGGCTCCAGGAGCTGGCCGCCGACGCCGTCCTCCTGGCCACCGGTGGTGCCGGCAGGCTGTTTGCCCGCACCAGCAATCCTTCAGTCGCCACCGCCGACGGCCTGGCTCTGGCCTGGCGCGCCGGTGCTGCGGTGCGGGACCTCGAGTTCTTCCAGTTCCACCCCACCACGCTTGCCGCCGAAGAGATTCCCGGCGGCCCGCCGGCCCTGCTCATCTCAGAAGCCGTCCGCGGCGAGGGGGCCGTGCTGCTGGACGCCGCGGGCTACCGCTTCATGCCTGACTACCACCCGGCCGCCGAACTGGCCCCCCGCGACGTCGTCTCCCGCAGCATCGCCCTCCACCTGGCCGCCACGGGGGCCGCCCCGGACAGCCCGGTGTACCTCGACGCCCGCGGCATCGAGGCAGCCCGGGGCGCGGGCTTCCTGGCCCGGAGATTCCCGACCATCACGGCGGCCGCCCTCGCCGCGGGCTACGACTGGACCGCAGAGACGGTACCCGTGTCCCCGGCAGCTCACTACTGGATGGGCGGCGTGTGCACCGACCTGCGGGCACGGACGTCCGTTCCCGGCCTCTATGCCGCCGGGGAAGTCGCCCGCACGGGTGCACAGGGGGCGAACCGGCTGGCGAGCAACTCCCTGCTGGAAGGCCTCGTCTTCGGCCGCCGCGCCGTGGAGGACTTCCTGCGCGCACCCGTGCCGGCGGCGGCCTGGCTCTCGCCGGCACCCGAAGACTTCCTGGCCGGCAGCCTCGCCCCGCCAGCCGGGGCTGATGCTCCAGGCACCGGCACCGGCACCGCCCGCGTTCCGTTCAGCCGCGCGGCCCTGGGGAAGCTCATGACCGCGGCCGCGGGAGTGACACGCACCGGGGCCGGGCTTGACGCCGCCGCGGCCCAGCTGGCGCAGTGGACCGCCGGCCTCGCCGAGGCTGAAGCCACAGGGGGAGGCGTGGGGAACAGTGTCCGGCTCCGCCAGGATGCCCACGAGGACCGCAACCTGCTGCTCGCCGCCGAACTCCTCGTCGCGGCCGCCCGGCAGCGCACGCACTCCGTCGGCGCCCACTACCGGGCGGACACCGCCGCACCTGGCGACACCGCCGCACCTGGCGACATCGCCGGGCGGCCAGGCCCTGCCCGGACGACGGCCGCGGCCCCACCTGCCGGGACTGCGGCGCAGCCCGGTCCCGCCTCACTGACCTCCGGCCGCCGGAACCCGGCCGCTGCCCGCACCATGCAAAGGATCTAGCCATGACAGCAACTGCTGCCCCGGAAACCGTGCCCTCCCGCGCCGCGGCGCTCGCCGGGAGCCTGCCCGAGGCCGCCGTCCTGGCCGTCCTCCGCACGGCGCTGCAGGAGGATGCGCCCTACGGCGACATCACCTCGCAGACGCTCATCCCCGCACAGGCACGCGCCACGGCGGTGCTCAATGCCCGCGTTCCCGGCGTGCTGAGCGGCGGTGAGGTGTTCGCCGCGGCGATGAAGCTGACCGACCCGGGCGCCGTCGTCGAGCTGCTGGTCAACGACGGCGAGGCCTTCGCCGCCGGAACCGCCCTGGCCCGCGTGACCGGGAACGCCCGGGCCGTGCTGCTGGCCGAACGCGTCGGACTGAACCTGGTCCAGCGGATGAGCGCCATCGCCACCAGGACAGCCGAGTACGTGGCGCTCGTGGCCGGCACCCGGGCCCGGATCACCGACACCCGCAAGACGACGCCGGGGCTCCGGGTGCTGGAACGTTATGCCGTGCGCTGCGGCGGCGGCGCCAACCACCGCTTCAGCCTCTCCGACGCTGTCCTGGCCAAGGACAACCACCTGGCCGTCCTGACCGGGGGCGATCCGGCCAGGCTGACCGAGGTACTGCGCGCCGCCAGGGCGCAGCTCGGCCACACCACACACTTCGAGGTGGAGGTGGACACCATGGAGCAGATCGAGCCCGTCCTCGCCGCGGGCGTGGACACCATCATGCTGGACAACTTCGCTCTGGCCGACCTGGCCGCCGGGGTTGAACTGGTCGGCGGCCGGGCCCGCGTCGAAGCCAGCGGCAACGTCAATCTCGCCACGGTGGCGGATATCGCGGCCACGGGCGTGGATGTCATCTCGATCGGCGGCCTGACGCACAGCGTCACCGCCCTGGACCTCGGCCTGGATATTGAGCTGGCCGTGGAGGACAGTGAGCCGAATGCCCAGCCCGGCGCCGCTTCGGGGGCCCACCGCGGCGCCGATCCGACGGCCGGCTGAGGCGCACCGTGATCTTCCTCGACGCCGCGGCCACCACCCCGGTCCGCCGCGAGGTGCTGGAGGCCATGTGGCCGTACCTCACCGGCGAGTTCGGCAACCCGTCCAGCCATCACTCCCTGGGTGAAGCGGCCGCCACGGCGCTCGCCGGAGCCCGCGCCGCCACCGCCAAGGCCCTGCGCTGCCGCCCCGGGGAAATCGTCTTCACCTCCGGCGGCACGGAGGCGGACAACCTCGCCGTCAAGGGCATCGCCCTGGCCCGGCGCGCCGCCGATCCGAGCCTGGACCGGGTGGCGATCAGCGCCGTCGAACATCCCGCGGTGGAAGAGTCCGCCAGGTATCTCGAGCGGGTCCACGGTTTCGCCGTCGACGTGATTCCCGTGGATGGCTTCGGACAGGTGACGGAAGAGGCCCTGGCTGCCGCGCTCCGTCCCGGGACGGCCCTGGTCAGCGTCATGTACGCCAACAACGAGGTCGGCACCGTCCAGCCCATTGCCCGGCTCGCGGCGCTGGCCCGTGCCCGCGGGGTCCCGTTCCACACCGATGCCGTCCAGGCTGCCGGCTGGCTGCCGCTGGACACCGCCGCGCTGGGCGTGGATGCGCTGAGCATTTCCGGCCACAAGCTGGGCGCGCCCAAAGGCAGCGGCGCATTGTTTGTCCGCGGCCGGATCCGGCTTGAGCCGCTGGTCCATGGCGGCGGACAGGAACGCGGCCGCCGTTCGGGCACCGAGAACGTAGCAGGCGCCGTGGCGCTGGCGACGGCGCTGACGCTGGCCCGGGACGCGGCGCAGGCCGGGCGCGTCGCGGCCCTCCGCGACGGGTTCATCGCGGCGGTGCTGGCCGGTGTTCCCGGCGCCCTGCTGACCGGCCACCCCACGGAGCGGCTGCCCTCGGTGGCGTCCTTCTGTTTCCCCGGCACCAGCGGCGAATCCGTGCTGCTGGAACTCGAGCGCCAGGGCGTCGTGTGCTCCAGCGGGTCGGCGTGCGCGGCGGGATCGGACGCGGCGTCGCCCGTGCTGCTGGCCATGGGTATCGCCCCCGAGGTCGCCCAGACGGCGGTAAGGTTCAGTTTCGACTCGACCGTGACCGCGGACGAGCTCCGCCAGGCCGCGGCCGCTGTGGGCATCGCCGTCGCCGGAGTCCAGGCGCTCGGCCCAACTAGCTCGCAGCAGGGGCCGTTCTGAGCCTCCAGAACGGCCCCTGCTGCTAGTCAGTTGGGCGGGCGGGGTCAGCGGTGGCGGGCGCGGCGGAAGATCCAGTGCCGCAGCATCGTGAACCGCACGGCCGTGGCGGCGAAGCCTGAGAGCGTGGTGGTCCAGAGCTCGTCGGCCACCGTGGCGCCGGGCCGGAGCCAATGCAGGACGGCCAGGCTGCCGCCGGTGAGCAGCAGGGCAACCAGGATCACGATCAGGCCGTTGAGGTGGTCCCGCTTCATGCGGCGGCGTTCGGTGATCTTGAACGTCAGGCGCCGGTTGAGGGCGGTATTCATGAACGACGTCAGAATCAGGGCCGCCGCGTTGGCCGGCTGGGCCCCGAGCCAGGGCCTGGAGAGGGCGTACAGGGCAAGCGATGTCAGCGTGCAGACAATGCCCACGCCGGTGAACCGGATGAGTTGCCTGACCACGGGGTAGCGGAGGACGCCGCGGTATCGCCTGGGGTTCAGTCCGCGGACGACGGCGGGGGCAGGAGCCTGCTGTTCGAGCTGGGACCCCATCCGCTCAGTACAGCTCGCCCACGGGGATGTCCACGGCCAGCCGGTTGGCCGGGCCCGCAAGGGGACATGCCCAGGCTTCGTTGTACGCGCAGGAGGGGTTGTAGGCGAAGTTGAAGTCCAGGACGAATTCGGCCTTGGGACCGGAGCCCCGCACGCCGTGGAAAGCCCCCTTAATGGTGTCCAGGAGGTAGCGTCCCGCGCCGTAGCTGCCGCCTGGCTGACCGGCGGTGGCGTCACGGAACGGCACAAAGATGCCGCCGCCGTAACCCATGAGCTTCCAGACCGCGAGCTGTCCCATCTCGGGAAGGTCGAAGGTGCCCAGCCGCACGAACCGGACCAGGCCGTCGGTGCCGGTCTCCACAGTCATCTCCCGGCCCGCACCCTCGGGGGTGATCGGGACATGGAAGCGGTAGATCGGATCGTAGTCCGCCGTCTTCAGGCCGTCGAAGCTGGCCTTCGCCTCAACGGTCAGCGCCGAGGCCGGGTGGGTGCCGAACATGCGGTCCCGCTCCTGGCGCCAGTAGGAATGGGCTTCCGCCGGGCTGTCGGCGGCGATCTTCCGCGTGGTGGCGTAGAGGGCAAAGGTCCGCAGCCGCCAGTCGGCTATATCGAGCGCCGACATGCCTGCTACGTCGCCCTGCTCCCCAAGGTGCGTTGCGTCAAAATGCTGTTCGGCCATGCCCCCAGCGTATCCGCTTTCCTCGGGCACGACTTTTGGACCAAATTTTCATCGCGCCCCAGACTAGGCTGGCACTATGACCGGGACAGCCGCTGCCAGAGGATCAAGGCGGGGGATATGGAGTGCGGTGCTGTGCACCGGAGCCGCGCTCGCTCTCGCTGCGGCCCTCTCGGGCTGCAGCAGCGAAGGCAAGGGAACGCCGCAGCGGACTGCCGGGAGCAGCGCGGCGGAGAGTCCGACGTCGGCCGGCACCTCCGGCCCGTTCCAGTCGGCCGGCGCTTCTGCCGTGCCGGGATCGAGCGCGCCGGGTTCCAGTGCGCCGGGATCGAGCGCGCCGGGTTCCAGTGTGCCGGGATCGAGCGCGCCGGGTTCCAGTGTGCCGGGCTGGAAAGTGTTTACTGATCCGGCAAAGAACGTCAGTTTCGAGGTCCCGCAGGACTGGATTGTCCAGTCCACGGCTCCCGGGCCGGATGCGCTGCCGGGCGCGCTGAAGATCGACGTCAAAGACGCCAAGGGCGTGTACGTTGCCACCCTGCAGACGGGACTGCCTCCGCAGCCGGCCGCTGCCTGCGCGGACGGGGCGGGTCGGGACTACGTCGTGCTCAGCAGCCTGCCCGTTGACCTGCCGCACGGCGGAGGGGACGGGACCATCGACCCCCGCGTGGTGTTCCGGGTCATCCAGGGCTACAAATACTTCGGCTCCTACGGCATCACTAACGTGGCGGGCGGGGCGGGCGGCAAGAGCTGCGCGCTGCAGAACGTGGTCCGTGGACCGGCCGGCAAGGGTGACTATTCGTTTGCGGACCTGACGGTGCTGAAACCGTTGGCGCCGGAGGAGAAGGTTGCCCCCGCCAAGGCGTTCGACACGCTCGACGAGGCGGCCCGGTACGTCAACGAGGGACCCGAATTCGCCGACGTCCAGCGGATGCTAATGTCTCTGAAGATCAAAAATTAGTCCCGCCCGCCCGCACATCCCCGGGCCGACGACGGCGACTTCTCAGCCCTCACCTCACATCCCGGAGATACATGGAACGCGCCGTTGCCACCCGCCTGGCCTTCAAGACCGCTGCCGAGACCAAGGTGGCTCTCGCCGTCGCCGTGGCCCGGAACGCCGGGTACGGCTCCCTGACAGAGTCACTCACGGTGACCGCGGGAGGCGAGGACCTGCCGGTAACCGAGCTCTCGGACCATCACGGCGGGCGCTTCCACTACATGGAGTTCGCCGAACCCACCGAAGTGCTGGTTCAATATTCGGCCACCATCACCGGGCTCGCCCTGCCGGAGGAACCCGGGCTCATGGAACTGATCCGCTATGTCCGGCCCAGCCGCTACGCGGAGTCGGACCGCCTGCTGCCGACGGCCTATGCCGAATTCGGCGGCCTTCAGGGCGAGGAGCTGCTCCACGCGATCCGCAACTGGGTCTTCAGCGAACTGCGCTACGTGAGCGGATCCTCGCGGGGGACCGACGGCGCCGTCGAAACGCTGCTGCATCGCCGCGGCGTCTGCCGCGATTTCGCCCACCTTGCCATCGCCCTACTGCGTTCCAAGAATGTCCCGGCCAGGTTGGCCGCCGTCTATGCCCCTGGCCTGACTCCGATGGACTTCCACGCGGTGGCAGAAGCGCACATCAACGGCGGCTGGCACATCATCGATCCCACGGGGCTGGCACCGCGCGAGAGCATGCTGCGGATCACAGCCGGACGGGATTCCGCGGACACCGCCTTCCTGTCCACCGTGGGCGGCAGCCTGTCCTTGCAGGAACTCAGCGTCACCGCGGTTGTCGACGAACTGCCGGTGGAAGACGCCGGGAAGCTCGTCGCCCTCCGATAGACAGAGCCGGCGTCTAGACGGGGCCGGCGTCGGCGCAACGACTCAGTGAGCTGCCACCGAGGCGCGGAGCTTCTCGGTCAGCCGCAGCAGTTCCTGCTGTTCGGCGGCGGAGAGGGCCGGGCCCACGAGTGCGGCGATGTCGCGGACGTGTTCCCGGCCGATCTGTTTCTGCAGGTCCCGTCCGGCGTCGGTGAGCCGGATGAGGATCCCGCGGCCGTCGTCGGGGGCCGGCGTCCGTTCGACGAGGCCGCGCTTTTCGAGCCGCTCCACCAGCCGGCTCAGGCTGGACTGGCTCAGCAGGACGTTGTCGTTGAGCTCATTCAGGCGCAGCCACCCGGACGGGCAGCGGGAGAGCGTGAAGAGGACGTCATACTCATTGAGCGCGAGAGCTTTGAAGGCCGGCGCCGCCTGCAGCTTTCGCATCACCGCCACCTGGGCCCGGAACAGTGATTCCCAGGTTTCCGCGGCCAGGCGCACCGGCGATTCTGTGGGCTTGGCGTGCATCAGGAACCCAAACCGCTGGATTCTGCCCCGGTGGTCTCTGCCGCAGCGGCATCGACGGTGCCCGCTGACAGTGCGGCGGCCACCCGGCCGGCGTGTGTCGGCGGTTCCGGGACACGAGCGGGCTTGAGCGCTGCATATTCCTTGCGCAACACCGGCAGTACTTCCTCGCCGAACAGATCCAGCTGTTCCAGGACGGTCTTCAGCGGCAGGCCGGCGTGGTCGATCAGGAACAGCTGGCGCTGGTAGTCGCCGAAGTACTCCCGGAACGTCAGGGTCTTTTCGATGACTTCCTGCGGGCTGCCGACTGTCAGTGGGGTCTGGGACGTGAAGTCCTCCAGCGACGGGCCGTGGCCATAGACCGGGGCGTTGTCGAAGTAGGGGCGGAATTCCTTGACGGCGTCCTGGGAGTTCTTCCGCATGAAGAACTGGCCGCCAAGGCCCACGATGGCCTGGTCAGCCTTACCGTGTCCGTAGTGCTCGTAGCGCTCGCGGTAGAGGCCGATCAGCTGCTGGTAGTGCTCCTTGGGCCAGAAGATGTTGTTGGCGAAGAACCCGTCCCCGTAGTACGCGGCCACTTCGGCGATCTGCGGCGTGCGGATCGAGCCATGCCAGACGAAGGGGGCGACGCCGTCGAGCGGGCGGGGAGTGGACGTGAAGTTTTGCAGCGGGGTGCGGTGCTTGCCGGACCAGTTGACGGTGTCCTCATCCCAGAGGCGGCGCAGCAGGCTGTAGTTCTCGATCGCAAGTTCGATCCCGTCCTGGATGTTCTTGCCAAACCACGGGTAGACGGGGGCGGTGTTGCCGCGGCCGAGCACCAAATCCACGCGGCCATCGGCGAGGTGCTGGAGCATCGCGAAGTCCTCGGCGATCTTCACCGGGTCATTGGTGGTGATCAGCGTGGTGGCTGTGGAAAGGATGATGCGCTCGGTCTGGGCAGCAATGTACGCCAGCGTGGTGGTCGGGGAGGAGGAGAAGAACGGCCGGTTGTGGTGCTCGCCGAGGGCGTAGACATCCATGCCGATCTCTTCGACCTTCTTGGCGATCGCCACAGACGCTTTGATCCGCTCATGCTCCGTGGGGGTGCGGCCCGTGGTGGGGTCGGTGGTGATGTCGCTGACGCTAAAGACGCCGATCTGCATGATGTGCCTTTCTGTGGCCTGATCCGGGAACTGTTTCAACTATATCCGATTTACATGCGTTTGCATGTATCGACGGGTATAACGTCCTCCGCGGGCGAATATTCCCGCACCGTTCACATCATCCGAACCGGCCTCTTCCTCCGCGACAACCGACCAAGTATGTTCAGAGCGTGACGGGTGAGCGATGGAGCGGGCGGCGAACGGCGGCGGCAGCGGCCGCGGCAGTCCTGGTGGTGATCAGCCTCCTGCTTTCGGGGTGTACGCCTGCACGATTGGAACCTGCAGGCACGGTGGATGCGCGGACGGTGCTGGAGGCCTTCAGGTCCCGGAACATGACCGGACACATGGAGGCACTGCAGCGTATTGCCGATGCCAATGACGGCAACCGCGCCTCGGGCACCTCCGGCTATGAGGAATCGGCCAGGTACGTCGAGGAGCAGCTGCGGGCCGCCGGGTATGCGCCGGTGCGGCAGACCTTCACCTTCCGAGGGGACGGCCGCGGCAACAAGCGGGTGGAGTCCTTCAATATCCTGGCCGACACCGGCGGCAGCGCCGAACGCACCGTGGTGGTCGGCGCGCATCTGGACTCGGTGCGGGAAGGGCCGGGCATCAATGACAACGCCAGCGGCGTGGCGGCGGTCCTGGAGACCGCGGCCTGGATGAAGGAGGCCGGGATCACCCCGGCCAACCGGGTCCGGTTCGCGTTCTGGGGCGGCGAGGAGGACGGCCTGTACGGGTCCCAGCACTACGTCGATGAGCTGAGCCAGACCGAGGTCAGCCAGACCGCGGTGAACCTGAACGTGGACATGGCGGCCTCGCCCAACGGCGTGCGGTCCGTGCACGACGGGGACGGGTCCGACTTCGGCCACGCCGGCCCGGCCGGGTCGAAGGCGGTCGAGGACGTCTTCTTCCGCTTCTTCCAGGAGAACTCGCTGCCGGCGGAGCCCACGCCCTTTGACGGCGGGTCCGACTACGACGCCTTCCTCTCGGCGGGCATTCCCGGCGGCGGGCTGTTCACCGGCGATGTGGAACGCAAGACCCAGGCCCAGGTCCAGAGTTTCGGCGGCACGGCCGGCCGGGATCTCGATCCCTGCTACCACAAGGCCTGCGACACGATCGCCAACACCAACTCCGAACTGCTCAAGGAAATGTCCGGCGCCCTGGCCTACACCACCGTGGCCTACGCCATGGCCAAG
>JBKPJW010000351.1:0-14627 GCA_046730875.1 Actinomycetota bacterium
CGCTGAAATTGCGCCGATCTACACCCGGATCGGCAACCCCACCCAGGACGCGGTGGAGCAGCGCGTGGCCAGTCTTGAGGGTGGCCTCGCCGCCCTGCTGCTCAGCTCAGGCCAGGCCGCGGAGACCTTCGCGATCCTCAACGTCGCCGAGGCCGGGGACCATGTGGTGGCCAGCCCCAGCCTCTATGGCGGAACCTACAACCTGCTGGCCCACACGCTGAAGAGATTCGGTATTTCCGTCACCTTCGTCGGGGACCCGGACAACCTCGATCACTGGCGGGACGCCGTCCAGCCCAACACCAAGCTGTTCTTTGGCGAGGTGGTCTCCAATCCCCGCCAGGACGTGCTGGACATCGAAGGCGTCGCCCAGGTGGCGCACGAGGCCGGCGTGCCGCTGATCGTCGACAACACCTTGTCCACCCCGTACCTGATCCGTCCCATCGAATGGGGTGCGGACATCGTGGTGCATTCGGCCACCAAGTACCTCGGCGGCCACGGAGCCGCGATCGCCGGTGTGATCGTGGATTCCGGCAACTTCGACTTCGGCAAGGACCCCGAACGGTTCCCCGGCTTCAACACCCCGGACCCCACCTACAACGGCCTGGTCTATGCCCGCGACCTCGGTGCGGACGGCGCGCTGGGAGCCAACCTCTCCTTCATCCTCAAGGCCCGCGTCCAGCTCCTGCGCGATCTCGGCTCTGCCGTGTCCCCGTTCAACGCTTTCCTCATCGCCCAGGGCATCGAAACGCTCAGCCTGCGCGTCGAGCGCCACGTGGCCAACGCCACCAAGGTGGCGGAATGGCTCGAGGCAAGGGACGACGTCGAATCGGTCGCCTATGCCGGGCTGCCGTCCAGCCCCTGGTACGAACGCGGCCGCAAGTACGGGCCCAGGGGGACCGGCGCCGTCGTGGCGTTCAACATCGCCGGGGGAGCCGAGGCCGGGCAGCGGTTCGTCAATGCCCTCGAACTGCACTCGCACGTCGCGAACATCGGCGATGTCCGCTCCCTGGTAATCCATCCGGCCTCGACCACCCACAGCCAGCTCTCGCCCGAGCAGCAGGCGATCGCCGGGGTGAATCCCGGGCTGGTCCGGCTGTCCGTGGGCCTGGAGCACATCGATGACATCCTCGCGGACCTCGACGCCGGTTTCCGCGCGGCCAAGGTCGCCTAGGCAACCGGACGGCCAGACAAAGCGGAGGCCCATGCCGGCCGGGCAAACCGGACGGTATGGGCAACCCGCTGTCACACGGAAGTCACAATTTTCGCCGTTTCCGCACCCTGTTTCGTACACTCGTACCAGGTCATGAGTGCCAGCGACAGCCCCGGCTTGCTGGCCGGCAACCCTCCTCTTGCGGCGGGGTGCCCCGGGTGAAGACCAGGCCTGCCGGTCAGCTGACGGCAGGCAAGCGCGAAGATAGGTCCTCAAATGACGATTGCCGTCACCCGCACGGGTGTTCCCGAAACAAAAGTGTCCCGGAATCCTGATGCCGTCGAAACGGCCCCCGGCAACACCTCCGCACCGACAGCCCCGGACACAACAGCTCCGCAAGCAAGCCGCCACCTGGACGGGACGGTCCAGCACGTCAGGATCGGCGATCTGCAGCTCGAATCCGGTGTCCTGCTGCCCGATGTCGTCCTGGGCTACGAGACGTGGGGGACCCTGAACGCGGACGGCTCCAATGCCGTCCTCATCGAACATGCCCTGACCGGGGACACGCACGTCACCCGCGGTGCCAGCGAGGAACCCGGCTGGTGGGAACAGCTGGCCGGGCCCGGCGCTCCCGTGGACACAGAGAAGTACTTCGTCGTTTCCATCAACATCCTGGGCGGCTGCTACGGCTCCACGGGACCCTCCACCCCGGCCCCGGACGGGCGCCCCTGGGGATCACGGTTTCCGCTGGTCACCCTGCGGGACACCACAGCCGCCGAGGCGCGGCTGGCGGACGCCCTGGGCATCGGTTGCTGGTACGCCGTGCTGGGCGGCTCGCTCGGCGGCGCGCGCGCCCTTGAATGGGCCGTGACCTACCCCGAGAGGGTCCGGCGCTGCGCCGTGATTTCCGTCGGCGCCAGCAGCACCGCCGAGCAAATTGCCTTCGCGCAGGCCCAGACCCTGGCTATCCGCCAGGACCCCCACTTCGAGGGCGGGAACTACTACGGCGGCCCGGAGCCCGAGGCAGGGCTGGCCCTGGCCCGCCGCATCGCACACATCACCTACCGCTCAGCGGCCGAACTGGACGGCCGGTTCGGCCGGAACGCACAGGATTCCGAGGCGCCCCTGGGTGCCGGATCGCTCGCCGGACGCGGGCGCTACCAGGTCGAAAGCTACCTGGACCACCAGGGCAACAAGCTGGTCCGGCGCTTCGACGCCAACAGTTACATCGCCATTACCGAGGCCCTCATGAGCCACGACGTCTGCCGCGGGCGCGGAAGCCTCCGGGAGTCCCTGTCCCCGGCCACCGCCGAGTTCCTGGTCGCGGCGGTTGATTCGGACCGCCTGTACTTCCCTGCACAGACCCGTGAGCTGGCCGCGGCCCTGCCGGGCAACGTGGAAGTGCACATGATTGAAGCGCCGATCGGCCACGACGGCTTCCTGACCGAGATTGGACAGCTCAGCCGACAACTGCGGGAAACCTTCTTCGGCCACTAAGCACTACGGCCACCAAGTAGGGGCCCTTGTGCGTATTTGCAGATAGGCTCTGCACTAATGGCCGTTGAGGCCCGGGCCGGAAGAGTCCATACTCATGGGTAATGACGCCTTGTGCCCCAGCTCACAGGCGTCCTCAGCCCCAATGGTCCACATGGTGTCGATGGAGACGCCGAAGGAGTCACGATGAGTACGGATAACGCCGCGAGGCGCGCTCAGGAAACCGACGTCAAGTCGTCCGGCCTGAAGAAGGTAGTGACGGCCTCCATGGCCGGCACCGTGGTGGAGTGGTACGAGTTCTTCCTCTACGCCTCCGCAGCCACTTTGGTCTTCGGGAAGCTGTTCTTCCCGAACTCCGGCACGGAGCTTGACGGCATCATTGCCGCCTTCGTGACCTACGCTGTCGGCTTCATAGCCCGCCCGATCGGCGGCATTGTCTTTGGCCACTTCGGCGACAAGTTCGGCCGCAAGCAGCTGCTGCAGCTCAGCATCATTCTGGTGGGCGTAGCGACCTTCGCGATGGGCTGCCTCCCGACGTTCCAGCAGATCGGCTACTGGGCACCGGCCCTGCTGGTCTTCCTGCGCTTCGTCCAGGGCTTCGCCGTCGGCGGCGAATGGGGCGGTGCCGTCCTCCTCGTCGCAGAGCACAGCCCCAACAAGTCACGCGGCTTCTGGGCCAGCTGGCCGCAGTCCGCTGTTCCGCTGGGCAACCTGCTCGCCACCGGTGTGCTGTTCACCCTTTCCGCCACCCTGTCCTCCGCCGACTTCCTCAGCTGGGGCTGGCGTGTGGCCTTCTGGCTCTCTGCCGTGATTGTGATCGTCGGCTATTACATCCGCACCAAGGTCCAGGACGCTCCGATCTTCCTGGAAGCCCGCAAAGAGGTCACCGTTGAGAACAAGGGCTACGGCGTGGCCGAAGTCTTCCGCCGCTACCCGCGTGGCGTTTTTACCGCCATGGGTCTGCGCTTCGCCGAGAACATCCTCTACTACCTTGTGGTCACCTTTTCCATCACGTACCTGAAGGTCATTGTCCAGACGGACACCTCACGCATCCTGCTTCTGCTGCTGGTGGCGCACTTCATCCACTTCTGTGCAATTCCGATGGTCGGCAAGCTTTCCGACGCCTACGGCCGCAAGCCGGTGTACATGGCCGGCGCTATCCTCGGCGGCACCTGGGGCTTCTTCGCCTTCCCGATGATGGATACCAAGAACGACCTCATCATCCTCGCGGCGATCACCATCGGCCTGCTCTTCCACGCCCTGATGTACGCCGGCCAGCCGGCCCTCATGGCTGAGATGTTCCCGACCCGCATGCGCTACTCCGGTGTCTCGCTTGGCTACCAGGTCACCTCGATCGTGGCCGGCTCGCTGGCACCGATCATTGCCACGGCCCTGCTGAGCCAGTACAAGTCCTCCACCCCGGTGGCGGTTTACCTCCTCGGCGCCTGTGTGGTCACGATGGTGGCCGTGTTCTTCCTGAAGGAAACCCGCGGGATCTCCCTGCACGACGTCGACGCCGCCGACGCCCGGGGCACCGCGGACCTGCTCGCCGCCGCCAAGAAGTAGTCCGCCCGACGAATCCCGTTTTGAGGCGCAGGCTGCCCGGCTCCGCACTGCGCGGAGCCGGGCAGCCTGCGTTAACGCCCGCACGCAATAACGCCGCCTGCGGTACGCTGCCTGCGGTTCGCAGCCTGCGGTACGCGGCCTGCATTAGCGCGGCAGGGCTCAGGCGGACAGCTCGTCCTGGCGTTCCCGGATTTCGCTGCGGATCGCCTCCAGCACGGCGCGGACGGGTGCTGAACGCAGCGACTCGGGCCGGGCCACCGCCCAGATAGGGAGCTGGCGCTGAAAGTCGTCCGGCAGGACGGGCAGGAAGCCGGGGCGGCCCGCCACCAGGAAATTCGGCAGCAGGCCAATGCCGGCGCCCCGCCGGACGGCCTCCAGCTGGGCGAAGACGCTGGTGGCCTGGAAGCTGGACCGTGGCATCGGCAGCTGCGTGGAGCGGTGCCCCAGCTCGGCCACCTGGAGCGCCGATTCCACGTAGGAGACAAAGCCGTGCTGGCGGACGTCGTCGAGCGTTGCCGGAAGCCCGTGCTCCTGCGCATACACGGGACTGGCGTACAGCCTGAGGAAATAGTTGCTCAGGAAGATGGCCTGGGCGCTTGCGGTCTCAATGTTCCCCACCACCACCTCCAGGTCCACGCCGGAGCGGTTCTGGCTGGCCTTGCGGGTGGCGCCGAGCAGCTCCACGTTGAGCAGCGGATTCGCCCGCTGCAGCCGCACGAGCGCCGGGGCGAGGAACTCGGCGCCGAAGCCGTCCGGTGTGCTGATCCGGACCAGGCCGGAGACGACGTCGCCGGACCGGGCGATGCTGCTGGACAGGGCACCCAGGGTGCCCTCGATGGCCTCGGCCGCCGCGACGGCCTGGCTGCCGAGTTCGGTCAGCTCCCAGCCGTGCGGGCTGCGCTCCAGCGTCCGGCCGCCGAGCTGCTTGTCCAGGGCCAGGACCCGGCGGGAAATCGTGGTGTGCGTGGTGCCGAGCGTCTCCGCCACGGCGTTAAACCGGCCCAGCCGGGCCACCGTCAGCAGGATCAGTAGATCATCCGGGCTCGGAAGCCGGCGCAAGTCCACTTTTGTCTCCTCTTCAGCGCGTGTGTGGTCAACGGAAACGGAAGCCTGTGCTCAATGTGTGCATCTATGCACATGGCATCTGTGATTTTTTCCCTTGATTGCACTCTAGCAGGATGTGATGGTTGACACAGAGGGTCTCGGCTTTCAGGCCGGAGCGCGAAGAGGCGCACGGCAGTACACCAAAGCAAAGGAGCTTAAGCCATGGCAGTTATCGCCTGGATCGGACTGGGAAACATGGGCGGGTCCATGTCCGTCAACCTCGCCAAAGCCGGACATGAGGTCCGCGGCTTCGATCTCAACACCGCAGCCGTCGCCGCCGCCGAGGCAGGGGGAGTCAAGGCCGCCGGCAGCATCGCCGACGCCGTGGCCGGTGCCGACGTCGTCTTCACCATGCTCCCCAAGGGCGAGCACGCCCGCGCCGTGTACCTCGGCGAGGACGGCGTCCTGGCCCACGCCGACACCCGGACCCTGCTGGTCGATTCCTCCACCATCGATATTGCCTCCGCCCAGGCCCTGCACGACGCCGCCGCTGCCGCCGGCTTCCGCTTCGTGGACGCCCCGGTCTCCGGCGGCATGAGCGGCGCCAAGGCCGCCACCTTGACATTCATGGTCGGCGGCGAGGCCGGCGCCGTGGCGGAGGCCACCGAATTCATCAAGCCGATGGCGGCGAACATCATCCCCACAGGCGGCGCCACCACCGGCCAGGCCGCCAAGATCTGCAACAACCTCATGCTCTTCATCAACCTCGCCTCCACCGCGGAAGGCGCCGTCCTGGCCGACCGCCTCGGACTGGACAAGCAGGTCTTTTGGGACATCGCGTCCGTCTCCTCCGGCGACAGCTGGGCGCTGCGCACCTGGTATCCCGTGGCCGGCGTCGTCCCCACCGCCGCGTCCAACAACGACTTTGCCCCGACCTTCACCACCGAGCTGGCCAACAAGGACATCGGACTCGCGATCAGCGCGGCACGCGACACCGGAACCCCGCTGGAAATCGGCGAGCACGTCCAGCAGCTTTTCCAGCGCCTCATCGACTCCGGACAGGCCGGCCTGGACTGCTCCGCGATCATCAAGCTGGTCGACGGCACTCTTGACTCCGCAAATTAGCGACTCCGCCGGCTAGCAACTCTGCCAACTAGCGACTCCGCACAGTAGGCCCACAGCACCGCAGCAAGCTGCACCACCCCTAACCTGCACTTCACGAAAGAGAACCACCCATGGAACGCATCCCGCACTTCATCAACGGCGCCCTGATTTCCGACGCCGACCGCTTCGGCCCCGTCTTCAACCCCGCCACCGGTGAGCAGGAAAAGGAAGTCGCCCTGGCCTCGGCCGCCCGCGTCGAGGAGGCCGTCCAGGCCGCCCGCGCGGCATTACCGGGCTGGCGTGCCACGAGCCTGGCCAAGCGCACCGGCATCTTCTTCAAGGTCCGCGAACTGCTCATGCAGCGCCGCCCCGAACTGGCAGCCCTGCTCACCAGCGAGCACGGCAAGGTCCTCTCGGACGCCGAAGGTGAAATCACCCGCGGCCTGGAGAACATCGAATTCGCCACCGGGCTGTCCCACATGCTCAAGGGCGAGCGCTCAGAGCAGGTGGCCGGCGGCGTCGATGTCCACTCGGTGCGCCAGCCGGTCGGCGTCGTCGCCTGCATCACGCCGTTCAACTTCCCCGCCATGGTGCCGCTCTGGATGATCGGCAGCGCCTTGGCCTGCGGCAACACCGTGCTGCTCAAGCCCAGCGAAAAGGACCCGTCCTCCGCCATCTTCATCGCCCAGGTTTTCGCCGAGGCCGGACTGCCGGCAGGCGTCCTCAACGTGGTCCACGGCGACAAGGAAGCCGTAGACGTCCTGCTGGAACACCCGCAGGTCAAGGCGATCAGCTTTGTGGGCTCGACCCCGATCGCGCAGTCCATCTACAAGCGCGCCGCCGATCACGGCAAGCGCGTCCAGGCCCTGGGCGGTGCAAAGAACCACATGGTGGTCCTGCCGGACGCGGACCTGAACATGGCGGCCGACGCCGCCGTCTCGGCGGCCTACGGTTCGGCGGGGGAGCGCTGCATGGCAGTCAGCGTCCTGGTCGCCGTCGGGAACATCGCCGACGAGCTGGTCGACGCGATCACCACCCGGATGGCTACCCTCAAGATCGGCCCGGGCACGGACCCGGCCTCCCAGATGGGCCCGCTGATCACGGCCGAGCACCGCGACAAGGTGGCCTCGTACGTCGCCGGCGCGGCCAACGAAGGTGCCACCGTGGTGGTGGACGGCCGCGAGCAGGAATTTGACTCCAAGGGCTTCTTCATCGGCGTCAGCCTGATCGATTATGTCAAGCCCGGCATGAAGGTCTACGACGACGAGATCTTCGGCCCCGTCCTTTCGGTGGTCCGGGTCGAGACGTATGCCGACGCCGTGAAGCTGGTCAACGACAACGAGTTCGGCAACGGCGTGGCCATCTTTACCCGCGACGGCGGCGCCGCCCGCCAGTTCGAGTTCGACGTCGAGGCCGGCATGGTGGGCGTCAACGTTCCCATCCCGGTGCCGGTGGGGACCTTCTCCTTCGGCGGCTGGAAGAACTCGCTGTTCGGCGACACCCACATGTACGGCCCGGAAAGCATCCGTTTCTACACGCGCGGCAAAGTGGTCACCACCCGCTGGCCGGATCCGGCCACGTCGGTGATCGACCTCGGCTTCCCCCAGGTGGACTAAGCCAGGCGCCAAAACGAAGGGACCCTGCAGCACTGCTGCGGGGTCCCCTTCGTGTCAGTCCTGCTGGCGGGTTCCTGGGCTAGCCCTTCATGATCTCCGCGCGCTGGGCCATGTAGTCCTCCATCGAGAGCTTGCCGTCGCTGTACTGCTGGTCGAGTTCGGCAAGCTTGCGGGCCCGGTAGCCCTGCGGGGCCGACGGCGCGGGAGGTATCTGGGGCGCCTGCGGCTGCCCTGCTCCCGGCGCCGGTTCGTGCCGTTGCGGCTGCGGCGGGTTGTTCAGGTACTCCGGGCTGTCCTCGTAGGGAACAGGGGACTGGTAGCCGGCCGGACCGGGGTGCTGCTGGCCGGGGTACTGCTGGTTGGCCGGTCCGGGCTGCTTGGGCGCGCCCAACTGGCCGAAGCCGCCATAGTAGTCCTGCTGCGTATAGCCGTCCCGCGGCTGGTTGCTCTGATTGCCAGGATTGCCAGGATTGCCAGGGAACCCGCCGAACTGGCCCGGCGTCCCTTGGTTCCTGCCGCGGGCGGACCTCCGGTAGAGGCGCATTGCCACGGGGATCAGGAAGGACAACACGATGATCCAGAAGAACATGCTGCTCACGGTACTGGGCCTTTCAGCTGCTGGGCCTTCTCGTTGGCGGCTCATCGGTAGGGCCTGAGAAGTCTCCCTCCAGCTTATGCCCCGCTGGCTCAGGACCGCACCGGGTCCTCGCTGCCCGGCGGGCCTTCGCCTGAGCCGAGCGGAACGCCGGGACCGAACACCGGGCCAGGCAGGGGCCGCTTGGCCGTCACGCCGTCGCCCGAGGAACGGTGCCGGAGCCGCCGCACCACCCAGGGAACGAAATACTCCCTGGCCCACACCAGGTCCCCGCTGCGGGCCTGCCGCCAGCTCCGCGGCGGAAGCGGCTTGGGGGACAGGGGCTCGAGGGTGTGCTGGACGTTCAGCGAGTCCAGCACCATGGCCGCGATCGTATGGTGGCCCAGCGGTGAAAAGTGCAGCCGGTCAGCATCCCACATCTGCGGGTCATTGAGCTGGCGCAGGGACCACATGTCAGCAATCACGGCGTCATGGCGGGAGGCGATCGTGCGCAGGTTCTCGTTATAGATGGCCACCTTGCTGCGGATCCGGCCCAGCACCGAGGAGCCGGTGTCCGGGCCGTTGAACAAGACCACTGTGGCCCCGCCCAGGCTCAGGATCTGCACCACCGAGTCCAGCTTTTCGGCCAGCGCATCCGGGTCGCCGCCCGGGCGGATGAGATCGTTGCCGCCTGCGGAGAGCGTAATCAGGTCCGGCTTGAGGGACAGGCAGTGCGCCAGCTGCTGGTCCACGATCTGCTGCAGGAGCCGGCCGCGAACGGCCAGGTTGGCGTACGCAAAGTCATTATGGCCGCGGCTGAGTTCCTCGGCCACCCGGTCCGCCCAGCCGCGGTGCCCGCCCGGACTGGCCGGCTCCGGGTCGCCGATGCCTTCCGTAAACGAGTCGCCCATGGCCACGTAGCGGGTCCACGGGTGGGTTACGGCGGGGTCTGCTGAGGTCTCCGGTGAGTCTTCCATGGCTTCGGCTTCGTTCACCCCCTTATCCTGCACCGTTCCCGTTAAGGTACGCCACCGTAGCTTGTTACCGCCGGGTAACTGTAAGAATGGTTCCATGACTCACGCTGATGCCTTTCCCGCCCCTGTCGTCCAGTGGTCCAGGCCGGAGCAGGAGCGGGCCGGAAAGCCCCTGCTGGTCCTGCTGCACGGTTACGGTGCCAACGAACAGGATCTGCTCAGCCTCGCAGAGATGCTGCCGCAGGATTTCGCGGTGGCCGCCGTGCGCGCCCCGATCGCCATGGGTCCGGGCTTCACCTGGTTCCCGCTGACAGCGTCCATCGACTATTCGCTCGACGCCGTCAAGGTTGCCGCGACGTACGTGCAGGACTGGCTCGACGGCGTGAAGGCCAACCACCCGTCGGTGACGCTGCTGGGGTTCTCGATGGGCATGGCCATGGCCACGACGTTGCTGCGGCAGCGTCCGGCGGACTTTGCCGCCGTCGTCGGCTTGTCAGGGTTTGTTGTCGACGCCGGCGGTGACCCCAGCTTCCGCGACGGCGACCTCGACGGCACGGTGCCGCTGTTTTGGGGCCGGGACCAGCAGGACCCCGTGATCACTCCGGACAAAATCGACTACACCATGGGCTGGGTCCGCAAGCACGTTAAGCTCACCAAGGTCCTCTACACGGGCATGTGGCACGGGATCAACCAGCAGGAAATCGGCCACGTCTCGGAGTTCCTCACCCACGAGGTCCTGAACTCCAGGAAGTAGCGCACTCCAGGAAGTAGCGCCACTCCAGGAAGTAGCGGCCCCCAGTAGCGGGGCCGGATACAGCTAGGAGGCCGCGGGCGCGCTGATCCGCACGGTCCGGTTGTTCACGGTGACGGTGTCGCCGTCGTGAAGCTGACGGCCGCGGCGCTCATCGATTTCGCCATTGACCTTGACCAGCCCGTTCTTGATCAGTTCCGCGGCCTCCACACCGTCCTCCACCAGGTTCGCGAGCTTCAGCAGCTGGCCCAGCCGGATCATGTCGTCGCGGATGGTGATGTCTTCGAATTCCGGATTGCTCATACAAGCAATGATGCCTGACCAAAGGTTGCACCAATGACGCACGCACCCCGCCTCCCCCTGATCGTGGGCCTGCCCCTGGCCGTCGCGGCCGGACTGTTCATGCCGGTCCAGGGCCGGATCAACGGCGCACTCGGGGCGGCGCTTGGCGACGGAATCGCCGCCGCCGTCGTCAGTTTCAGCACAGGACTGGTGCTGATGACGGTCATTTCGCTGGCGCTGCCCAAAGGCCGGGCCGGGCTGGCGCGGATCGTGCCCGCCGTGCGGGAACGGCAGTTTCCGCCCTACTACGTCCTGGCCGGCTGCATCGGGGCCTTTTTCGTGATCGCCCAGACCTCCACCGTGGGGCTGCTCGGCGTTGCACTCTTCACGGTGGCGGTGGTGACGGGGCAGACCCTCAGCGGCCTGGTGGTGGACCGGATGGGGATCGGACCGGCGGGGAAGCGGCCCATTACGGGCATCCGGGTGCTGGGCAGTGTCCTCACGGTCGCCGCCGTCGCCTGGGCCGTGTCGCCCAGGTTCACCGCAGGAGAATCCGCGGCGCAGCTGCTTGTTCCCGTGCTGCTTCCGGTCCTGGCCGGGTTCCTGATGAGTTTCCAGCAGGCCATGAACGGCACAGCCACCGTGCACTACGGCACTCCCATCGCCGCGACGCTCGTGAACTTCATCGCCGGAGGCGCCCTGCTGTGGGCGGCCTGGCTGGTCAAATTCGCCGTGGCCGGAGCCGGCAACCCCCTACCTGCGCAATGGTGGTACTACCTTGGCGGCCCGCTCGGCTGCATCTTCATCGGCGTCGGAGCCCTCCTGGTCCGCAGCCTTGGGGTGCTGGTCACCGGCCTCGGGATGATCGCCGGCCAGCTGCTGGGATCCCTCGGACTGGACCTGGTGTTTCCGGTTCCCGGAACCGTCGTCGCCCTCCCCACAATCCTCGGCACCGTGCTGACGCTCGG
The DNA here is from genome assembly GCA_046730875.1 of Actinomycetota bacterium. Lineage (GTDB taxonomy): Bacteria > Actinomycetota > Actinomycetes > Actinomycetales > Micrococcaceae > Arthrobacter. Next base: position 11,524 of record JBKPJW010000351.1, read on the forward strand.
CGCCATCATCCTGGCCACCCTGCCCTGGCCCCGCGGCGCGCTGAAGCGGTAGCGGCCGGTAGGCTTGGAGATTGCATCGCATCGTTCGTATCGTCCCGTCCGGCAACCAGCCGGTGACACGGGACTGACCCCGCGGACCGCACCCAGCGGCCCTGTAGACAAATTGGAGTTCCCATGGCAGCAAAATCCGTCCTCGACCAGATCATTTCCCTCGCCAAGCGCAGGGGATTCGTTTTCCAGGCCGGTGAAATCTATGGTGGCTCCCGTTCTGCCTGGGACTACGGGCCGCTCGGCGCCGAGCTTAAGGAAAACATCAAACGCCAGTGGTGGCAGTCCGTGGTCCGCGGCCGCGACGACATTGTGGGCCTCGATTCCTCCGTCATCCTGCCCCGCCAGGTCTGGGAAGCCTCCGGCCACGTCGACGTGTTCTCCGACCCGCTGGTGGAGTGCCTGTCCTGCCACAAGCGCTACCGGGCGGACCACCTCGAGGAAGAGTACGAGGAGAAGAAGGGCCGTCCCGCCGAGAACGGCCTCAAGGACATCGCCTGCGCCAACTGCGGCACCCGCGGCCAGTGGACGGAGCCGCATGAATTCTCCGGCCTGCTCAAGACCTACCTGGGACCCGTCGCCAGCGAGGAAGGCCTGCACTACCTGCGGCCCGAAACGGCCCAGGGCATCTTCGTGAACTTTTCCAACGTCCTGACCACGTCGCGGAAGAAGCCGCCGTTCGGCATCGGCCAGATCGGCAAGTCGTTCCGCAACGAGATCACTCCGGGCAACTTCATCTTCCGCACCCGCGAGTTCGAGCAGATGGAGATGGAATTCTTCGTCGAGCCCGGCACGGACGAGCAGTGGCACGAGTACTGGATGAAGGAGCGCATGTCCTGGTACACCGGCCTGGGCATCCGTGAGGAGAACCTGCGCTTTTTCGAGCACCCGCTGGACAAGCTCAGCCACTACTCCAAGGGCACCACGGACATCGAATACCGCTTCGGCTTCCAGGGCTCGGAGTGGGGCGAGCTCGAGGGCATCGCCAACCGCACCGACTTTGACCTCACCACTCACGCCAAGGCTTCCGGCGCTGACCTGAGCTACTTCAACCAGGCCACCAACGAGCGGTACACCCCGTACGTGATCGAGCCCGCTGCCGGGCTCACCCGCTCGTTCATGGCCTTCATGATCGACGCCTACACCGAGGACGAGGCCCCCAACGCCAAGGGTGGTGTGGACATCCGCACCGTGCTCAAGCTCGATCCGCGCCTGGCCCCGGTGAAGGCAGCCGTGCTGCCGCTGAGCCGCAATGAGGACCTGTCCCCGAAGGCCAAGGACCTCGCAGCCCAGCTGCGCAAGAACTGGAACATCGAGTTCGACGATGCCGGCGCCATCGGCCGCCGTTACCGCCGCCAGGACGAGATCGGCACCCCGTTCTGCATCACCGTGGACTTCGAGACCCTCGACGACCAGGCCGTCACCATCCGCGAGCGGGACACCATGAGCCAGGACCGCGTCTCCCTGGACAAGGTGGAGGGCTACCTGGCCGCGCGGCTGATCGGCGCCTGATCATGGCCATCGCATACCGGGAATGGCGGGAGGGGGACGACCTCGCGCTGCTGGAAATCTGGGGCGGTCCGGAGACCGTCCAGGCCGGACAGTTCCGCGGCACGCTGGCACCGTCGGGCAACGCCCCGTGGCGCCGCTGCATTGTGGCCGAGGACGTTGTGGACGGCGTTGCCATTCCCGTCGCGGCTGCCGTGGTCCACGAGGCCTCGCTGCACCCGGAGCGGCTCTGGGCGTATATCGAGGTCGCCCGGGACCACCGCCGTTCCGGCATCGGGTCCACGCTGCTGACCATGCTGCGGCACGAAGCCGCCCAGTCGCCGTCGGGAGTGTCCAGGCTGCGCTGCAAAGTGGAGCCGGACACCCCCGGGGCGGCGTTTGCCGCGGCCGCCGGCCTGGCCCCGATCCAGCGGTCCCGCCTCGTGGTAGTGGACCCCGCGCCGCTCAAACTGCCCGTGTTCGGCGACGGTTCGGAGTCCGCCGCCACCGATCAGGTCGAAGACCTGGCCACGGGTTCGGTGGAGCTTAGCGACGTCGTGGGCCGCTACTACACCGCCGTGCACGACTGGGACAGCCCGGGGGAGCTGAGCATTGGCGCGGTGCAGCGCTTGTTCCTGGATGACCTCAGCGGCGCCCACGGCGCGATCGTGCTGCGCGCGCCCAAGGCCAGCGCCTTCGGGCACGGCATCGCGGCGAGCCGGAAGGGCCGGCTGGAGGGATTCGCCATCAGCTACGCCCAGGGCGTTCCGGGGACCGACGCCGACGGGGCGGGGGCGGCCGGCGCTGCCGATCCCACTGAGGTCTTCCTCGGACACGAGCCAAGGCTCGGCGCGGATGAGGCCCGGGCCGCCGTCCGGGATCTTCTGGCCCTGATCGCGTACCAGCACCCGGTGATGCTGGAGCTGGACGACGCGATGACCGCGCTCCGCGCCGTCGTCGAACCGCTGCTCGAGAGCGGCAAGGCGCACGTGCAGGGCTCGGAAACCCTGGTGGTCTCGGACCCGGCGTAAGCCTTTACCCAACTGACCCGCAGGTGGGGCCGTTATGAAGCGTCATAACGGCCCCAGCTGCGGGTCAGTTTGCGTTGAACCCGGTTCGTGTCCGGGCCAGCTATTTGGGGATTATTTGGGGATCACCGGCGGCACGAAGTCGAAGGTCATGCCCAGCAGCCAGACCAGCAGCAGGACCACGGGCAGGTGGAAGATGAACTGCAGGAACGTGAAGCCCACCAGGTCCCGGGCGCGCAGCCGCAGGACGGCCAGCAGCGGCAGCATGAAGAAGGGGTTGACCAGGTTCGGCAGTGCCTCGGCGATGTTGTAGATCTGCACCGTCCAGCCCAGGTTCATCTGCACGTCGGTGGCCGACTGCATCACGTAGGGAGCCTCCACGAGCCATTTGCCGCCGCCGGAAGGAACGAGGATTCCCAGGACCGCCGTGTAGAGGGCAATGACGACGGCGAACGCGCCGTTGCCGCCGATGTCCGAGAAGAACTCGGCCAGGTGCGAAGAAATGGTCATGCCGCCGCTGCCCGTGGCCTTGGTCAGAAT
>JBKPJW010000352.1:0-2312 GCA_046730875.1 Actinomycetota bacterium
TCATCGACGAACTTCACACGGTCGTCGGAGCGGGCGGCGCGGGGGAAGGCGGCATGGACGCAGGAAACATCCTGAAGCCGCGCCTGGCCCGTGGTGAACTTCATCTCGTCGGCGCCACCACCCTGAACGAATACCGAAAAGTGGAGAAGGACGCGGCACTGGAACGCCGCTTCCAGCCCGTACAGGTCGGCGAGCCGAGCATCGAGGACGCCGTGCAGATCCTCGACGGCCTGCGCGGACGGTACGAGGAACACCACGGCGTCCGCTACACCGACGAGGCGATCCGCGCCGCCGTCGAACTCTCCGCCCGCTACGTGACGGACCGTTTCCTGCCCGACAAGGCCATCGACCTCATCGACCAGGCAGGTGCGCGGCTGAGCATCAAACTCGGCTCACAGACCGACGTGGCTGTTCTTCGCGAGCAGCTCGCAACCCTGGAAAAGTCCAAGAACGACGCCGCCGCCACGGAGCGATATGAAGAGGCCTCGCGGCTGCGGGATGAGATCGAAGCAGTGAACGGGAAGCTCTCCGCTGCGATTTCCAGTGCACCTGAGGCTTCCGAAGGTGCCGGGGCCGTCGTCAGCGAAGCGGATATCGCAGGGATCATCTCCCGGTCCACCGGAATCCCAACCAGCCGGCTCACAGAAGACGACCGGGAACGCCTGGCCAAGCTCGAGGAGGAACTGCATCAGCGGATCGTCGGGCAGGACGACGCCGTGACGCTGATCGCGAAGGCGGTCCGGCGTAGCCGCACCGGCATGGGGGACGCGGACAGGCCTGTCGGCAGCTTCCTGTTCCTCGGCCCGACTGGTGTGGGCAAGACCGAACTCGCCAAGGCGCTGGCCGGGTCGTTGTTCGGGGATGAGAATGCAATGGTGCGCTTCGACATGAGCGAGTTCGGCGAACGGCACACCGTAAGCCGGTTGGTCGGAGCCCCTCCGGGCTATGTCGGCTACGGCGAAGCCGGGCAGTTGACCGAACGCGTCCGTCGTAACCCGTACTCCGTGGTGTTGCTCGACGAAGTGGAGAAGGCCCACCCGGATGTGTTCAACCTGCTGCTCCAGGTGCTCGACGACGGGCGGCTGACCGACGGACAGGGCCGCATGGTGGACTTCCGCAACACCGTGATCATCATGACCTCCAACCTCGGCTCGGAGTTCCTGGCCAGCAAGGGCGGCGCGATGGGCTTTGTATCCAAGGCCGACGAGGGCAACGGCTTCGGCTCAGAGAAGGCGCTGCGGGACCGGGTGCTGGGCCGGCTGCGCGAGACGATGCGGCCGGAGTTCCTCAACCGGATCGACGAGATCGTCCTGTTCCGCAAGCTGGACCAGGCGCAGCTGCGCCGGATCGTTCGGCTGATGCTGAACCAGACGGAAGCCCGCCTGCAGTCCCAGGGCATCACTCTCGAGGTCAGCGAAACGGCTGTCGACTGGATCGCCGAACGCGGCTACGAGCCCGAATACGGAGCCCGGCCGATGCGCCGCGTGATCCAGCGCGAGCTGGACGACCGGATCGCGGATCTGTTCGTGGCGTCGGACCTTCAGTCTGGCGGCCAGGTGGCCGTCTCGGTCGACGGGCAGTCGCTCGTCGTCGAAGCCCGCCATGAGGCGATGCCGCTGGCGGCGTAAGCCACCTCCGGATCCGCCAGCGGGCGGATCCTGTACACGGCCGGGTACACAGGCCCACCCTGTGTGCCCGGCCGAAGCTGTCTGCGTCGTGCCGTATCGCTGTGCCGTTTCCAGGACGCGCCGTGGCGCGAGATGTTTCCACCTCGTCCAGAGCGGCGTGACGAGCGTCCAGGACACCGACACCGACACCGGCGGCGACGGCGACGGCGACACCGCCACGTGCTCAAGCACCTAGGCCCCCCGCGATTGGGCAGGCACACGCGGCCGGTACTCGGAAGCCGACGAGTACATTGAGACCATGGCCAAGCGTGTCGCCGAGGAGCTCGCCGGCTATGACCGGGCGGAGACATTTACGTGTTGCGGTGAGCCGGGGAGAATTGCCTGGCACGGTCCTTTTCTTCGGCGCGGATGAGGTGCATGAGCGCGTTGATGAGGGCCAGGTGGGTGAAGGCCTGCGGGAAGTTGCCGAGGTGACGGCCATTGACCGGATCCAGCTCCTCGGCGTAGAGCCCCAGTGGACTGGCGTGGGACAGCAGGCGTTCGCCCAGTGCTTTGGCGCGGGCCACTTCTCCGATCTCAACGAGGGCTGAGACGAGCCAAAACGAACACATGGTGAAGGTCCCCTCAGCACCGGTGAGTCCGTCGTCGGTCTGCTCGGGGCGGTAGCGCAGGACGAGTCCGTTC
>JBKPJW010000353.1:0-4380 GCA_046730875.1 Actinomycetota bacterium
GCCGTGAGGCCCTCCGCGGTGGCCCAGCTCTTCAGCCCGGCGTCGACCGTGCGTTCGGGCCCGCCGTAGCGGCGGTTCCACAGCAGGGTGCCGGCGGACGTTTCGGCGGCGAGGTTTTCGATGATGCGGACGGCCGCTCCGCGACGCAGCACCAGCCGGGAGCCTGTGGCCTCCAGGGCAGCGGCGAGCCCGGCCAGCGAGTGATGGAGCCACCACTTCGCCGCTCCGCCCAAGGGCCGGATGCCGGGCGACTCCTCATCCAGGACGTAGACGACGGTCAGGGGTGTGCCCAGGGCAGCGGCCTCCGCCAGTGCCGGATTGTCATCCAGCCGGAGGTCGTCTCGGAGCCAGACAAGGGTCGCAGACATGGATCCACGGTACACGCGCGGGCGCGGGCACAGCATCAGGAGGGGACAGCATTTATACGGCCGGGCATAAGATGCGCACGGCACAGGAAGGGCCGGGCCCCTGCGGATCAACCTGGAGCGTCAGGTTGATCCGCCGGAGCCCGGCCCGGGTCCGAAAACACGTGGGTCCGAAAACACGTGGGTCCGAAAACACGTGGGTCCGAAAACACGTGGGTCCGAAACAGTGGTCCGAAGACGTTGCTCTGAAAGGTTGCCTAGCCATCGTTGGCCGGATCACTATCCACAGGCAACGTGCGAGCGGCCCTGAACCGGCAAGTGCCGGGCAGGCCGGTCAGAGCTTGTCGAAGTCGGCCTCCTCCACGGTGGAGCCGGACTCAGCGGTGCGGTCGCCGGCGCCGATGGCCGCGGGGGAGCCCCCGGACTTCAGCGCGGCCAGCCGGGCTTCGATCTCGGTCTGCTCGCCCAGGTCCTCCAGCGACTCGAACTGGGCGTCAAGGCTTGAGGCAGCGAGCTCCTGCTGGCCCCGGACCTTGGCTTCCTCCCGGCGGATCTTCTCTTCGAAACGGCCCACCTCGGATGTGGGGTCCATGATGTTGATGCTCTTGAGGGCGTCGTGAACCTGGGTCTGGGCGGCCGCGGTCTTGGACCTGGCGACGAGCTCGTTGCGCTTGCTGGTCAGTTCGTTGAGCTTGCCCTTCATCTGGTCAAGGCCATGCTTGAGCTTATCCACGACGTCGGTCTGGGACGCGATGCTCGGTTCGGCGGCCTTTGCCTCATTCTCAGAGGCGATCTGGCGCTGCAGCGCAACCTTGGCCAGGTTGTCGAACTTCTGGGCGTCGGCCGCGTCGCCTTTGGCACGGTATTCGTCGGCTTTGCGTGACGCCGCGAGGGCTTTCCTGCCCCAGTCCTGGGCGTTGCGGACGTCCTCGTTGTAATCGTCCTGGAGCATACGCAGGTTGCCGATGGTCTGGGCCACGGCGGACTCCGCCTCCGCGATGTTGTTCGAGTAGTCGCGGACCATCTGGTCCAGCATTTTCTGCGGATCCTCGGCCTGGTCCAGCAAAGAGTTGATGTTGGCCTTCGCCAGCTGCGCCATGCGGCCGAAAATGGACTGCTTAACCATGGTGTTACCTTTCGTCCTGCTCAGTTGTCTCACTGAATTCAGTTAACAGATGATGTGTCGCTTTTATCCGCTGTCCGGTCAGTTGCGGCCGGCGCGTGGTCTGTAAGGTCTCCGGTCCGCCGGGCCGGCAACAGGCTAGAAACTGCCGGAGTCACCGCCACCGAAGTCACCGCCGCCGCCGAAGTCGCCACCGCCACCCCAGCCTCCGCCGGAATCGCCGCCGCCCCAGCCTCCGCCGGAATCCCCGCCGCCCCAGCCGCCACCGCCTCCTCCGTGGAGGATGGAGTTGATGAGGATTCCGCCGAGGATCGCGCCGCCAAGCCCGCCGCCCCCGCTGCCGCCGAACATGCCGCCACGGCCGTAGCCCTGGTTGGCGTAGCCGCCGAATTGGTCGACGTCGGACTGGGCCAGCTGCGCGGCCTGTGCCGCCAGCGCGTGGGCCTGCTGGGCGTACTGCAACGCGGTGACCGGGTCGTTGCGCGAGATGGAGAGCGCATAGTCAAGGTTCCGCTGGGCTTCGGCCAGCCGTGTGCGGGCCTCGGTCCCTACGCCTCCGCGGCGGGCGGTGATGTAGTCCGACGTCGCGCTGATCTGGGCTTGGGCCGACATGATGCTCTGGTGCAGTGAAGCCTGGGCGCGGCGCGCCTGTTCCTGCTGGTCGCGGATTCCGCCCAGCGACTGGTCGAGAGTCTGGTGAGCTGTTTCCACCCGCTCCAGCGTTGCGATGGGGTCGATCTTGCCGCCCTGGATTTCGGCCTTGACCCGCGCCAGCGCGGCTTCCACCGCGGCCACGGGGCCGGCAAGCTCCGGATGCGCGCCGGACTGGATCATCGCCTTTGCCTGGGCCAGGTCCTGGGCGGTGTCCACTACGGCGGATTCCAGGCTGCTGCGCGCCTCGTCGAGGCTGCCGGCCACCTTGGTGATGGCTCCGATCAGCACGTTTGTCTGGTGCAGGCTTTCCTCGGCGGCACGCACGGCCACCGCGGCGAGGCTGTTTTCACCTGTGGCGAGCTTTTCCTTTGCCGCGGTGGAGGCGTTCTGCACGAAGGCGAGGCGTTCCTTGGCCTGGTTGATGTTGTCCGCCACCTGGACCAGTGCACTCTCGGCGTACTTGGCGCGCAGGTCGGTCAGCGATTGTTCGGCGCTGGCGATGTGTGCCTCGGCTTCCGCGGCTCCGGCGCTGACGGCGGCCAGGGCCTGCGGGGCGTTCTTTTCGAGCTCGCGGAGTGAATCGAAATCTGCCTTCTGCTCCTGCAGCGATGCCAGGGCGGCTTCGGCGCGGCGGATGATTTCGCCGAGCCAGCTCCGTTGCTGCTCCTCGGTGTCGGGGATGTGATCGTCCAGCTGCTGCTGCAGCTTGAACGACTCCGTCATGTGGCCCTTGGCCTCCTGCAGCGCCTTGGTGAAATTACCAACCGCGGAGTCGCCGTATTGGGCCTGGGCGAATCCCAGTTCCTGCTCGCTGGACTTGATGGCGTCATCAGCCTCGATCAGCAGTGAATCGCTCCGCCGACGCAGCTCCACCACGCTAAGGCCGGCCAGCGGGTCCGCCTCCGCGCCCGAAGCCCCGTGAAGCGCCCCCGAACCCTGGGCGGCCTTCTTCCGGCGGTTCCGGAAGTACAGGTACGCTCCCGCTCCGCCAACGGCCACGACGCCGACTCCCACCAGGACGGCGCTGCCGGCTCCTTCGCCGGACGGCACCGTGCCGCTGCCGCCGCCCGCCGCGTCGCCTACCGCGGCGGCAGTATCAATGGCCGCCTGGGCGAAGTCGCGCTTGCCGCCGGCCAGGTTCGGCACAATGGCGTTCTGGGTGATGTTGGACGTCTTGGAGTAGATGGGGCTGGCCGAGCTGGGGGAGAAGTAGTACTTGCCGTCGTCGGACATCGTGAGGATGACGTCAGCCTTGCCCATGCCCTTGTTCGTCGCGACGGCCTGTGCCCACGCCTTGGGATCGGCGGGATTCTCGAACGTCTTCGCCGTGATGACATAGAGGTTGTATTTGTGGTCCTTCAGGAGCTGCTGGATGGCATCCTGAACTTCACCCTTGCGGCTGCCGAGCACGTTCGCGCTGTCCACGATGTTCTGCCCGGACGGGATGGTCACCGGATCTTCGGCCAAGGCCGGAGCGGCGGGAAGCGCCAGCAATCCGGCCACGCCTAGGACGGCGAGGAAACGATTCAACTTAGACCGCATGTGCAACCCTTCAGCACTTCTGCGACCGGTTCGGTCGAACCAGCCGTCACAGAATGCAGCAGCGCCCCCACGCAGATGTAAAGCCGCAGGTCGCTGTGGCAATTCCATTTGATTCTATGGTGCACCCAAATGGCAGTCCACCTAGGGGAATATGCCACCAGCGAAACGCGCTTAAACTGGGAAGTAAGGGCCCAAAGGTGCCAACTGTCCGTTCAGGAACCTCCCAGCAAATGTCCGCTCTAGTGTCAGCCTGACCGTCCATAGTTATAGGCAGACGAGGATGAAAGGAAGTCTCATGACTGAGAACCCAGTGCCGGGTGCACCGGAGCCGACACAACGCGATCGGGAGCCGGCGGGACCCCAGGGGAGCTCGGCGGAGCAGCCGCATGCCGGCCGCGCGCCCGAAGCGGCGCCCGAGAACGCCGCCCCCGGAAGTCCGGCGCCCGAGAACGCGGCCCCCGGAAGCCCGGCGCCCGAGAACCCGACCCTCCGCCTGGACCACGCCGAGGACGGCGCGCCGCGTCCGGTCTACCCGGCGCACCAGCCTTCCCAGCCCGCGCAGCACAACGCAGCCGACACTCGGCAGTTGGGCGCCCAGCAGTCAGGCCCGTACGGCGGAGACTCCCAGCAGGGCCAGGCGCCGGGCCAGCCGGCCCACCCTGCATACAGCCAGTCCCAGTACGGCCAGTCCCAGTA
>JBKPJW010000354.1:0-5533 GCA_046730875.1 Actinomycetota bacterium
CTCCGGGACCGTCCCCGCCGCAAGAAGAAGGGTGCCTAGGATATGAACCTGCATTCGAAAATGACAGAACAGCCGCTGCTGGAGGTCCGCGACTTCCAGGTGGAACTGATCACCGACGCCGGCATCGTCCGCGCCGTGGATTGCGTCAGCTTCACCATCCACCGGGGCGAGACGGTCACCATCATCGGTGAGTCCGGTTCCGGAAAATCGACGACGGCGATGGGCCTCCTACGGCTCCTGCCGGACGACCTCGCCGTGATCTCAGGATCGGTCAAGATCGACGGTGTGGACGTGATCGCTGACTCCAAGGCGATCGACAAGGTCCGCGGCAGGACGCTCGCGCTGATCCCGCAGGACCCCATGACGGCGCTGAGCCCGGTGCACTCGATCGGCAACCAGCTGTTCGAGGCCATCCGGATCGCCGGCGCGGCCTCGACCAAGGACAAGGGCGCCGTGAGGGCCCGCGCCATCCGGCTGCTGGAACAGGTCCACATCCCCACCCCGGACGAGCAGCTGAAGAAATACCCGCACCAGCTCTCCGGCGGCATGCTCCAGCGCGTCCTGATCGCCATCGCGCTCGCTAGCGAGCCGCAGCTGCTGGTCGCCGACGAGCCCACGTCCGCCCTGGACGTCACCGTGCAGGCCGGCATCCTGGACCTGCTGCTCGAACTGCAGGAACAGCGCGGCATCGGCATCCTGATGATCACGCACGACCTCGGCGTGGCCCGGCTGATCTCGGACCGGATCCACGTCATGAAGGACGGCTCATTCGTCGAGTCCGGCGAAGTCCAGCAGATCGTGGAGAGCCCCGCCACGGAATACACCCGCAAGCTGCTCGCCGCCGTGCCCGTCCTGGGCGCGTGGGACGAAACGCCGGCTTCCACCACCCTGACCACCACTGGAGTCCGCCATGAATAAGCCGTTCCTTTCCGTCGAAAACCTCGTGGTGGACTACCACGTCTCCGGCGGAACCTTCCGGGCCGTGGACGACGTCTCCTTCTCGGTGGACAAGGGCAAGACGATCGCCGTCGTCGGGGAATCCGGCTGCGGGAAGTCAACCATCGCCAAGGCGCTCATGCGCCTGGTCACCCCGAGCAGCGGCCGGATCATGCTGGACGGCACGGACCTGGCCCCGCTCAGCGAGGCCAAGCTCCGGCCCCTGCGCTCCAAGTTCCAGATGGTCTTTCAGGACCCGTACGGTTCCCTGGATCCGCACCTCACGGCGCAGGAAATCGTGGCCGAGCCGCTGAAGCTCCAGGGTGTCCGGTCGCGGGCCGAGCGGCACAAGGCGGCCGCCAGCCTGATCGACCAGGTGGGCCTGCCGGTGGCGTCCCTGGACAAGCACCCCTCAGAGTTCTCGGGCGGGCAGCGGCAGCGCATTGGCATTGCCCGGGCGCTGGCGTCCAAGCCAGAACTGCTGGTGTGCGACGAGGCGACCAGTGCGCTCGACGTCTCCGTGCAGGCCCAGGTGCTCCGGCTGCTGAAATCCATCCAGGACGAAACCGGCATCACCTACGTCTTCATTTCCCACAACCTCGGCGTGGTGCAGGAAATCAGCGATACCGTGATGGTCATGCAGCGCGGCAAGCTCGTTGAGCACGGAACCACGGAGCAGGTGCTGAGCGCACCGCGGGAGGACTACACCCGCCGGCTCCGCCGGGCCGCCCTCGATCCGGCCACCATGACCGGCCTGAAGCCGCGGCATCTGGTCTCATCGCTGGCGCTGAAAACCGCCTGAACCCGCCAAACTCTTACCCGTCACAGCAACCGCGAGGAACCAACGCATGAGCATCCAGTCCGAAGGCACGCCAGTGGCCGGCCTGAAACTTCCGATTTCCAGGCTGGTCCTGGGCACCATGACCTTCGGCGACACCGCCGATGAGGCAACCGCCGGCCGCATGGTCGATGAGGCGCTCGCCGCCGGCATCACCACCATCGACACCGCCAATGCCTACGTCGGCGGAGCCACCGAGGAGATGCTGTCCCGCCTCCTGAAGGGCCGCCGGGCCGACGTCGTCCTCGCCTCCAAGGCGGGCATGCCGCATGCGGACCACGGCCAGCACGCCCCGCTGTCCAAGGAGGGTCTGCGAAAGAGCGTGGAGGGCAGCCTCCGCCGGCTCGGCACGGACAGCATCGACCTGTTCTACCTGCACCAGCCGGACCGGGTCACTCCGCTGGAGGAAACTCTGGGCACCGTTGCGGAGCTGGCCGCCGAGGGGAAAATCGGCGCCCTGGGCGTGTCCAACTTCGCGGCCTGGCAGATCGCCGACGTCATCCACGTGGCCCGTGAAGTGGGTGCACCCCGTCCGGTGGTCGCGCAGCAGCTCTACAACCTGGTGGCCCGCCGCGTGGAGGAGGAATACCTCGAATTCGCCGCAACGCACCAGGTTCACACCATGGTCTACAACCCGCTCGGCGGCGGTCTGCTGACCGGCAAGCACAGCTTCGACGCCAAGCCGACCGAGGGACGCTACGGCGACTCAAAGCTGGCCGCGATGTATACCCAGCGGTATTGGGACAAGCAGCTGTTCGAGGCCGTGCACGAACTTTCCCTCATTGCGCAGGAACTTGGCATCAGTCTGGCCGAGCTGTCCCTGCGCTGGCTCGCCTACCGCAAGGGCGTCGGTTCGATGCTGCTGGGCGGCTCGAAGGTGGAGCAGCTGCGAGCCAACATCGCCGCTGTGGCCAAGGGTCCGCTGCCGGAGGAAGTCTCCGCGGCGTGCGACGCCGTCGGCGCCGGCCTCCGCGGCCCTATGCCCGCCTATAACCGCTGACGCACCCCTCCCACTGACTGAACTTCCCCAGACTGAAGGCAGAAGACACCGACATGACATCTGAACTCGCAACCGAATTCGCCCGCAAGATCCGCGCCCGTGAGCAGGCCGTGGGCTACTGGGCCGTCCTGGACGCCCCCGTCGCCACCGAGCGCATCGGCCGGCTCGGCTACGACTACGTCGCGCTGGACGCGCAGCACGGCCTGCTCGGCTACTCGGGCGTGCTGAACGGGCTCATGGCGATCGACGCCGGGCACACCGCCGTCGGCATGGTGCGGGTGGAGGGCAACGACTTCACCGCGATCGGCAAGGCGCTCGACGCCGGCGCCGTCGGCGTGATCGTCCCGCTCGTGAACACCGCGGCGGACGCCGCCGCCGCCGTGGCCGCGGCCAAGTACCCGCCGATGGGCGGCCGGTCCTACGGCCCCATGCGCTCGGCCCTGCGGATCGGCCCGGTTCCCGCCGAAGCCAACGCCGCCACCCTGGTCTTCGCCATGATCGAAACCCCGGAAGGGCTCGCCAACGTCAAGGAAATCTGCCAGACGCCCGGGCTGGACGGCATCTACGTGGGCCCCTCCGACCTCGCCATCGCCGTGGGCGCCGCCTACCCCGGCGACCCGGCCGTCGAGACGGAATTCAACGCCGCGCTCGAGACAATCTCCGAAGCAGCCGCCTCGGCCGGCGTGGCCGCCGGCATCCACACGCCCGCCGGCGAGGTCGCCGCGCTCCGGCTGCGCCAGGGCTACACCTTCACCACCATCGCCTCCGACCTCACCCACCTGGAGCAGGTTGCCAAAGCCCACCTGGCTGCCGCAACAGCAAAGGACTGAACCGTGTCTTCAACAGATGTGCCCGCAAATGACTCCCTTAGCACCGGCTTCACCGGTGTGGCCTCCGGCTCTGACTACACCACCATCACGCCCGACGGCGAGGTCAAGGAAGCAGACGGCAGCCTGTACGCGTACCTGCCGGCGCCCACCGTGCAGAGCCATGCCGCGAACCTCCTGACGCTGCCTGACGGCCGGCTCGGCTGCGTGTGGTTCGGCGGCACCCAGGAAGGAGTGCCGGACATCTCGATCTGGTTCTCCACCCTGGAGCCCGGCAGCCGCCAGTGGTCGCCGGCCGAGCAGCTCTCCGACGACTCCACCCGCTCGGAACAGAACCCCATCCTGTTCGCTGCCCCGGATAATCGTCTCTGGCTGCTGTACACCGCGCAGAAGGCGGGAAACCAGGACACCGCCGAGGTCCGCCGCCGCATCTCCACGGACAGCGGCCGGACCTGGGGCCCGGTAGAGACCCTGTTCGCCGCCAACGAGACCGGCGGCGTGTTCGTCCGGCAGTTGCCCGTGGTGCTGCCGTCCGGCCGCTGGATCATCCCGATCTTCCGCTGCATCACCACGCCCGGTGAGAAGTGGGTGGGCAACAGCGACGACAGCGCCGTCATGATCTCCGACGACGCCGGCGCCACCTGGACTGAGCATGTCCTGCCGGGCAGCCTGGGCTGCGTCCACATGAACATCCAGCCGGTGGCCGACGGGTCCCTGCTGGCGCTGTTCCGCAGCCGCTGGGCCGACTCGATCTACGAATCCCGGTCTACCGACGGCGGCACCACCTGGAGCGAACCCGTTCCCACCGAACTGCCGAACAACAACTCCTCCATCCAGTTCATCGCGCTGGCCGACGGCCGGCTGGCTCTGGTCTACAACCACAGCCGGGCCGAGGCGTCCACCGAGCGGCGGCTCTCGCTGTACGACGAGATCGACGACGACGGCCTGGCCGAGGAACAGGGGCAGATCACCGAGCCGGTGATCACCGACGCCGGCGCTGCCGACTCCGGGGACAGCCGGCGCGCCTTCTGGGGCACCCCGCGGTCCCCGATGACCCTGGCGATATCCGAGGACTCCGGCCGCAGCTGGCCCATCCGCCGGAACCTGGACGTGGGCGACGGCTATTGCCTGTCCAACAACTCCCGCGACGGGCTGAATCGCGAGTACTCCTACCCGTCCATCCACCAGGGCCGGGACGGCGCCCTCAACATCGCGTACACCTACTTCCGGCAGGCCATCAAGTTCGTCCGCGTGGATCCGCAGTGGGCCTACGAAGGGATCAGCACGCCGGGCGGCGATGTTCAGTGAGAGTTCGGTGAGTCAGGTGAGTTCAGTGGTCAGTACGCGGCATGCCCTCGTCACCGGGTGCAGCTCCGGGATCGGCAAGGCGATTGCGGTCCGGCTGCTGGCCGACGGCTGGCAGGTGACCGGGCTCAGCCGGAGTGAACCCGAGCTCGGGGCGGGCTTTCAGTGGCGCCAGGCGGACCTCTCGGATCCGGCGTCGCTGGCTGCCTGCGTGGAGGACCTGCCTCCGGTAAACGCCCTGGTCCACGCCGCAGGCTTCCAGCGGACCGCGCTCCTGGGCGAGCTGGATCCTGAGGCACTGGCCGGGATGTTCACCGTGCATGTGGCGGCCGCGAGCAGCCTGGCCAACGCCCTGGTTCCACGGATGCCCGACGGCGGCCGGGTGCTCCTGGTGGGCAGCAGGACCTCCACCGGTTCCCCCGGGAAGAGCCAGTACGCGGCCACCAAGGCTGCGCTGCTGGGCATGGGCCGGACCTGGGCGCAGGAACTGGCACCCCGGGGCATCACGGTGAACGTGCTGTCCCCCGGACCCACGGACACGCCGATGCTCGCCGATCCGGGCCGGGCAGCCACGCCGCCGAAGCTGCCCGCCCTGGGCCAACTCGTGGACCCGGAGGACGTGGCGGC
>JBKPJW010000355.1:0-5428 GCA_046730875.1 Actinomycetota bacterium
CTCCTACGCCTACGAAACCGGCTCCTCCGACTTCGCGGCCTCCAACCCCTACGCCTACGAAACCGGCTCCTCCGACTTCGCGGCCTCCAACCCCTACGCCTACGAAACCGGCTCCTCCGACTTCGCGGCCTCCGGCGCCTGCCCCTCCTGCGCCTGCCCCTAGGGTGCCAGTTCCTCCGATTATGCGGCCTCCGGCGCCTGCCCCTGTGAGGCCAGTTGCTCCGACCACGCGGCTTCTGGCGCCAATTCTTTTGAATCCCCGAACAGCGGTGCCGGGTCCCCTTCCCACCAGTACGCCGAACCTGGAACCGGTACCCACAGGATCCGCCCAAAACCCCGATCCCACTCCCACGCCAACAAGCGCTCAGACGGCGTCCGGCCAGGCGGCAAAAAGCTACATGGATCAGTGCGGATACGGCACAGTGGCATATTCCCCTCCAAGCTCCATGTGGCAGGGCGAAAGGAGCGAATTTACAGTCCGGGTTGCCTTGGCCGGGTCGCCACAGGACCTTCGCACCGAGCTGCCCACCGGCAGCCCCGTGGCCACAGAAAGTCCCGAAGTTTGCAAACTGATGCGTGCCGAGCTGACCGGCTCGGGGTTTGACATCGAACGCATAGGGAATCCTTCCGGATTGATTACTCTTTCCAGCGACGGATCCGGGGGATGGGGGTGGTACGTCACACCGCGAGAGACCGGACGAAAAACCCTAACCATAACTCTGGTCGCTCCCGCGCCGAACGGTGGAGACCTGGAAATCGAAACATACTCCCGGGAAATCGATGTCAACGTCGGCTTCGCCTATTTCGTCGGCGTCGCTGCTCGCGATTGGGCCGCCCCCTTAGGCTTGACGATCCCGGTAATTATTGGAGCTGTGGCGTATCTAAGACACAAGCGCCATCGCCATCAGCCAACACACAGACAGACGGTGGACAGGCACCCTGCCCACCACCGGCACAGGGCTTATTAGTAGGCTGCTCAGCGAGCGAGGACCTCGGAGGCCCTGAAGTGCGACGTCGACCACTGCTAACCGGCGGTGCCGTTTAGTTGCGTTCAATCCCGGCGGCCGGGGGAGAGGACGTGAAGGCCGGCGTCCACGGCGGCGGCCAGCAGATCGGCGTCGTAGGCAACCACGACATCGGCCTGGAGCCGAATCGCCGTAGCCAAATGAATTGCATCGGCGCTGCGCAGCCGGCCGGGCAAGGCGGCCGCATACATCAAGTCCGAGCGAGCCACGTCCACCAGATTGATTCCACCCGAGACGGAATTGACCAGTTCGCCGGAAAATCCCCGCCGGTGCGCTGCATAGTGGAGCTCCGTTAAAGCAGCATGGAAGCCACCAGCCTGTCACCGTGGGCCGCCGCCGCTGAGAGATACTTTGCCGCGGCTGACGATTCCACGTCCTCCACCACCAGTTTGAGCGCCGCTGATGTGTCCACGCAGATGATCAACGGTCGCCACGAACGTCGGCCAGGATTTCCGCCGTCGTGTTCGCGGCACTGACCCGTGGCAGCGCCTGAAAATCAACGGCGCCCGGAGAGGCCGGCCGGATCTGTCCGGAGGCGTAGGCTTGGCCGCTGCTGGGCGGTCATCGAGGTGCCTGAGCTTTCCGCAGACTGGTGCCGCGCTCAACCCTTGAAAACTAGATCGACTTCCACGTCGACCTCGTCCCCGGCATGGAGGCCGGCCGCGGTCCTGATGGCCTTCTTGACGGGTAGAAGGTACGAGCTGCTCTTGCTGTCCGGGAAGAGCGACGTCGACCACCGGTGCCCGGCGATGCAGGCGCTCACCTTCACCGAACCGAAGCCCTTGCGGAACGGGGCAGCCTCGTCCTTGAGCTGCTCTGCCAGGTCCGGCGGCAACGTGATGAAGTGCCAGCCGGCTTGCTCAGGGTAGTGCCACAGCTCGGCTCGGAACGCGTAGGACGTCGTCACGCTCTGAGTATTCCACGCGAGGTGGTCGGCTTCATTCCGCCGCCGGACAGCTGCTGTACTGGGATTTCATCCTCCATGTATCGCCATTCCGTGCAGGGTCCAGAACGTCGCGCTTCCATCCCCGCTCGGGATCGAGGAAGGCCTTGGTGAAGTACGGGTCGACGACGAAGGCATCGAGCATGGTCAGGGCTTCGGCCCGCCGCTGCTGTTCCTGGCTTTCGAAGGCGTTGAGGTATTCGCCCTGCCAGGCGCAGAGCCAATATGTAGATGCCAGAGCCTCCCCACGGCCTTCTGGCTCGTAGTGCACGTTCGGGTCGTCGAATCCCGCGGGTATCTTGGCGGGCCAGGCGACGCCGTCGGGAAGCGGGTGCGGAAAGGTTCTAATCGCCTCCTGATAGAAGGCCGGAAGCTTGTCGAGATTGACGTAGGGGTCGATTGCCGGAGTCGCGTTTAACGACGCCGACGCCGACGCCGACGCCGCCGATACGGCGGGTACGGGTGCCGGCACTTCCGGAAGATCCCCCACTTCCGGCAGATCCGACACAGCGCAGCCGGTCAGCGCCAGGACAGCGACCCCGAATCCCGAAAAGCCCGACCATCGTCTGCTGCGTCGCGCGTGACTGAATGCCATGAGACCGGTACCTCTTCCCCCGAGACGTATCCTGGCTGGTCGATTTTCCGACCGGCCTTCTTGGAAGCCAACACCGCCCGACGTAGAAGCGCAACCCGTCTGCCCACGGCCGACGTCGAACTCGTTGCCCCGGCCAGCCGGCCGGCCGGGCCCCAAAAAGCTGGAAGCCGGTCCCCGTCTCAACCCCCCGCTCAGCCCGCCTTATAGTCGAACACCAGCTGGGCCGGAAGAGGTCCCTGCAGCATCTCGGGCGTCAGACCGTGAATTTCCATGATCTGCTCGCGGAACCAGACGTCAAAGGAATCGTCCGACGTCGCGAGCACCCGGTACGCATAAGCGAGGTTTTCGGCCTCGTGGTACACGCATAGGAAGTCCCCATCCGGCGTCTGCATGAGGCTGGCGACCTCCCGGGTCATGCCCATGCGCTCGCGCGAGCGTCTCCAGTCCTCGGCGCGAGCCCCCTTCACCTCTGCGACCAGTGCCTTCCACGTCTCCAGCTTCCCGGGCAGGATCGGCGCGAACCACGTTAAGCACTCCATGACAGCTGTCCTTCCACGCTACGGTTTCCGCACGGTGGCAATCCCATCGGTGCAGCTGGAAGCATAGTCCCGCGGCCGACGCCGGGACAGAGGCTCCGGACTGGGCTGCTGGACTGGGGTGTTGGCGAGGGCGTCGGGCTGCCGGATCGGGTGTTGGCTAGGGCGTCGGGCTGCCGCCGTTGACGTTCAGCGTCTCGCCGACGACGTAGCTGGACTCCGCGGATGCCAGGAACACGTAGGCCGGGGCGAGCTCGGCCGGCTGGCCGGCGCGGCCCAGGGGAGTGTCCTTGCCGAACTCCGGCAGCGCCTCGGTCGGCTGCCCGCTGCTGGGCTGGAGCGGCGTCCAGATCGGCCCGGGCGCCACCGCATTGACCCGGATTCCCTTCGGCGCGAGCTGCTGGGCCAGGCCCTTGGTGAAGTTGTTGATGCTGGCCTTGGTGGTGGCGTAATCCACCAGAGTGGGCGAGGGGTTGTAGGCCTGGATGGACGTGGTGTTGATGATGGTGGATCCCGCCGGCAGGTGCGGCACGGCGGCCTTGGTCAGCCAGAACATGGCGTAAACGTTGGTCTTCAGCGTGTGGTCGAACTGCTCGTCGCTGATCTCCCCGATGTCCTCCTGCGCCACCTGCTTGCCGGCGTTGTTCACCAGGATGTCCAAACCGCCCAGTTCGCGCAGCGCAGTTTCCACGAGCTCGCGGCACGTCGCCGAGTCCTTCAGGTCGCCGGGGACCTTGACCGCCTTGCGGCCGGCCTTTTCGATCAGGTTCGCGATCCGGCCCGCGTCCTGCTCCTCTTCGGGCAGGTAGGACAGGACGACGTCGGCCCCCTCGCGGGCGAACGCGATGGCCGTGGCGGCGCCGATGCCGGAGTCCGCTCCGGTCACGATCGCCTTGCGGCCTTCGAGCCGGCCGGTGCCGCGGTAGGTGTCCTCGCCCAGATCCGCCTTCGGGGTCAGCTTGGCATCCAGGCCGGGTTCGGGCTGGCTCTGCTCGGGCGGGGAGATGTGCTCGTACGCTGTCACCGGGTTCTTGAAGGTGTACTGGTCAGTCATGGTGCTCCTCCGGATGTTGGGGTTTCAGCGCGGACGGCTTGCACGCCACGCGCATGCTAAGCATGCTTAGCATCAACCCTAGCCGTCGCCATGCGAGGGCTGCAATGCCCTGGGAGAGGGGACCCGGAGTTTAGGAATTGATCCCGGCCACGAGCTCCGCGCTCCGGGCCCGGACAGCAGCAAGACTGTCCGCGAGGCCGCAAAGGACAATGCCGGCGTCGGCCGCCTGTTGCGGGGACTCCGGGGTGTGCAGCCCGTCGGCGCGAAGGTTGACCAGCGACTCCACGAGACGAAAAGCCAGATCCCCGTTCTGGCCGGCGCTGTCCCACCCGTTCGCGGGAAGTTCCGCGCCCAGGCGCTGGTACAGTCCCCGGAGCTCCGTCCGGTCAGCCATGAAGCTGTGGAACCGCGCGCTGCGCGTCTCCGGCAGGTTGTAGAGCACGCCGAGGTTCCAGCGGGCTGTGCACAGCTGGGTCCCGTCGTAGAGGGCGACGGCGTGCAACCGCGCCGCCGCCGCCACCGGACTGCTGGCGGTGTCTGGACGGTCGCTGTCCCTGCCCGCCCACACTGCGCGGGCGAAGGCGAGGCCGCTGGCCACGGTGCCTGCCAGGAGGACCTCAAGGATGTCGTCCTTGTGGCTGAAGTGGTGGTAGAGCGAGGACTGACGGATCCCCACGGCCTCCGCGATGGAGCGGGTGGAGGTGTTGGCATACCCCTGCGTGGTGAAGAGTTCGGCGGCGGCGTCGAGGATCTCCTCCCGTGCCGTGGCCCCCGGGCGGGAGGGCTGCTGCTTGCGGGGGCGCCCCGGGCCGGTGGTTGTCACGGCATCATTCTTGCACCCCGGCGGGCCCCTGACGCGCGGTCCGCAACCCGGTGAGGTCCGGGAAACACCACGGAAATATCCCGTCAATCCACCTTTTACACGGGGGAAACGAGTTCGGGATGTCCGACTGGAAAACTATCAATTGACCGGTATTCCGCAGCGTTGGGCCCAGTGCTGCATTTGCCGGAACGAATCAACCCCGACGCCGTTCCAGCCCCGGAGATCCCGATGACATCCACAGTTCTTCCCTCATCCGCGCAGACGGATGATGCAGACCTCACTTCGCTTGGCTACGAACCCTCCCTGCACCGCAAACTGGGCCGTTATGCCTCCTTCGCGGCAGGCTTCTCCTTCGTTTCCATCCTGACCACCATCTTCCAGCTCTTCGCGTTCGGCTACTCCTTTGCCGGCCCGGCGTTCTTCTGGACCTGGCCCGTTGTGCTGATCGGCCA
>JBKPJW010000356.1:0-7484 GCA_046730875.1 Actinomycetota bacterium
CTTCTACACCGACCAGTTCGACGTCAGCATGGAGTACTCCGGCTTCCCGACGCTCAGCTCCGGTCCTCCCACGATCCGGGGCACGCTGGAGGGAAAGGAATTCCTCGCCTTCTGGCAGCGCGAGGGACGGGTGGTCGCGGGAATGAGCGTGAACTGGCCGCGGTCGGACAAGCCCCAGAAAATGATCAAGGCACTCATCACGTCGAAAACAGCGCTGCGTCCGGAGGAACTCGCAGACCCGGACCTCCCGCTGGATCAGCTCCTGCCGGACGCCTGACGGGCGACGGTTCCCGCGGTCTGGATGCTGGATTCGTGCCCCGCCATGCCCGCCTGGCGCGCCCGCGCGTAAGCGCCGGGCAGGGCGGCGAGCAGGGCGTCGACGTCGGCGTCGGTCGAGGAATGCCCCAGCGTAAAACGCTGCGCGCCCCTCGCCGTGTCCTCGTCCAGGCCCATAGCCAGCAAGACGTGGGAGGGCCGAGGCACGCCGGCGGTGCAGGCCGAGCCGGTAGAGGATTCCACCCCGGCGAGGTCCAGCAGGAAGAGCAGGGAGTCCCCCTCGCAGCCCGGGAACGTGAAGTGCGCGTTGCCCGGCAGCCGTCCCGCACCGGGCGCGCCGCGCAGCACTGCCTGGGGCACCGCGGCCAGGACGCCGTCGATCAGCCGGTCCCGGAGGGCGGCGATCCGCGCGGACTCCGCCGGGAGCCCGGCCGTGACAGCCTCCGCCGCCGCGGCGAAGGCTGCGATCGACGCGGTGTCCAGGGTCCCGGAGCGGACGTCCCGTTCCTGTCCCCCGCCGTGCTGGACCGGGGTCAGCTTCACCGCGCGGCCCAGGATGAGCGCACCGACGCCGACCGGTCCGCCGATTTTGTGGCCCGAGACGGACATGGCGTCCAGGCCGCTGGCGCGGAAGTCCGCGGCCAGGGAACCGAAGGCCTGCACGGCGTCCGAATGGACCGGAACGCCGGCGGCGTGCGCCAGTTCAACAATCCTGGCAACGGGCTGGATGGTGCCGACTTCGTTGTTGGCCCACATGACGGTGACCAGGGCGATCGACGCCGGATCACGGGCCAGCTCGGCCTCCAGCACCCCGAGGTCCACCACGCCGTCGGCATCGACCGGCAGCCAGCGCACGTCCGCGCCCTCGTGCCGTTCAAGCCACTCCACGGTATCCAGCACCGCATGGTGTTCGACGGCGGAGCACAGGATGCGCGTGCGGGCGGGGTCCGCCGCCCGCCGGGCCCAGTACAGCCCCTTGACCGCGAGATTGTCCGCTTCGGTCCCGCCGGAGGTGAAGATAACTTCCGAAGGATGCGCCCCCGCCGCGGCGGCCAGCGTCTCACGGGCGTCCTCGACCGAGCGCCGGGCGCGTCGGCCCGAGCCGTGCAGCGAGGAGGGGTTGCCGGTCCGGGACAGTTCGCGCGTCAGCGCGGCCAGCGCCTCCGGGGCGAGCGTGGTGGTGGCGGCATGATCGAGGTAGACAGGCACAGCCCAATTCTACCCGCGCCGGTCCACGCGGAGGCCGCAGGGAAGGACGCGCTGCTGGTGTAGATTCAAGCGGTGAAAGCGTCCCTCTTCCTGGTCCTGGCGACCCTGTTCTGGTCCGGAAACTTTGTCGTCGGCCAGGCCGCCGTCGCCTCCATGACACCGCTGGAGCTGACATTCTGGCGCTGGATGCTTGCCGCAATACCGCTGGTGCTCCTGGCTCACTTCATCGAGAAGCCCGACTGGCGCGCGGTACGGCGCCGCTGGCCGGTGCTCCTGCTCCTGAGCGTGCTGGGCATGAGCGCTTACACACTGCTGCTGTATGGCGCGCTGGGCTATACCTCGGCATTGAACGCTTCCCTCATCACGGCGGCCAACCCCGCCCTGATCGTTGTCATGGCGATCGTCCTGCTCGGGGAGAAGACCACGCGCCTGGGCTGGCTCGGCATCTGCCTCGGCCTGCTGGGGGTCCTGCTCGTGCTGACGCGGGGAGAGCTTCAGCGTGTTTTCAGCCTGTCCATCAACACCGGCGAGCTGATGATGATCGGCGCGATCGTCGTCTGGGGCCTGTATACGATCATCGGCCGCCGGCTGGACGTTCCCCCCATTGCCGCCACTGCCGTGCAGGTGGTGCTGGCGACGGTGATGCTGGCGCCGTTCGCCCTCGCCATGAACGTGCAGTTTCCGGCCTCGCCGGCTGAAGGCTGGTCGCTGGCGTACATAGCCGTGTTCCCGTCCCTGGGCGCCTTCCTCTTCTGGAATCTTGCCCTGAAGACCACGCCGCCGGGAACTGCGGGGAACTACCTGAACCTGATGGTGGTCTTCACGGCCATCATCACTGTGGCGCTGGGGACGCCCCTCACCCTTGTCCAGGTTGGCGGCGGCCTGATGGTGGTCGCGGGCGTACTGCTGACCGGAATCAAGGGCAAGCCCAGGACCGCAGTGCCGTTCGCCGCAACGGCACTGCCTGTTCAGGGCCGGTAGCAGCGACCTCGGACGGGTCCGGTCACGATGGCAGGATCCGGGCACAGCACTGCCCGGGCCGCGCGCTCCCCTGCTCCCTGAGATCTTCGATGGCGAGCGCTTCCACCCGCCCCGGGTCGATTCCCAAGGCGGCGGAGGCACCGCCGAGGAAGGCCCCGTTCATGGCACAGACCACCTCAGCGTGGCCGGCGGCGAGGCGATGGAACGGGCAGTTCAACAGCAACAGGCCCCCACCGCCGTCGTCGGCCGGGCAGTACCCCTGCCCCGCCAGGAAGTCCGCGAAAGGGGCGGCAGCTTCGGGTGCCGCCGGGCCGCCGGCCGCGGCCTGAGCGCGCCCGGCTGCACCGGCTGCCTCCTCGCCCGCCGACCGTCCCTTGGCGCGGGCCGCGGACAGCAGGGCATCCCGGGGCGATCCGCCGTCCGTGGTTGCTGCCTCGATCGCGGAAACCAGCAGTTCGGCGGCGAGATCGTAGTGGCGTTCGGGGACGGAGGCCGCCACCTCGCCCATTGCGGCCCTATATAACTTGGCCGGCCGGCCGGAACCCGGGCCCTCCCGCCCCCCGAGCTTGCGGAACTCCACGGCCAGCAGCCCGTCTTTGACGAGCCGGTCCAGGTGGAACGATGCCGTGCTCCGCGCCAGGCCCACAGCCTTGGCGGCGGCGTCCCGGCCGACGGCGTCTGCCGCCGAGGCCACGAAGTTGAACAGCCTCCTGCGGGTTTCATCGTCCAGGGATGCGACCGCCGCGAGCCGGCGGTTCCACGGAAGTTTTGTCATGAGCCCAGAATATCTCTAAAAACAAGAATCGTTGCTTAATCCCTTCGGGGCGCTCTAAAATCGAAAGTATCTATTTTTAGAAGGAGCAAGCAATGAAAGCTTCACCAGTCTTCGCCGCTTCGGCAGACCAGCTCACGGCAGACCCGCACCGCCAGGCCTTCCTGTTGCTGCGGACCGTCTTTACGGTTGCGCCGATCCTTTTCGGTCTGGACAAGTTCACCAACCTGCTGACGGACTGGACCATGTACCTCGCCCCCGTGGCGACCTCGGTGGTCCCGCTGCCGGCCCAGACCATCATGTACATCGTTGGCGTGGTGGAAATCCTCGCCGGCGTGGTGGTGGCGCTGCGACCGCGCATCGGCTCGGCCATCGTGGCCCTGTGGCTGCTGGGCATCATCATCAACCTGATCGTGCTCGGGAGCTTCTACGATGTCGCACTGCGTGACTTCGGGCTGCTCGTGGGTGCCCTTGCCCTGAACAGGCTGTCCCCGCCCAAGGCCGCATAGGCCCGCGCATGCCGCTCCCCCGGCCCTGAACGGACGCTGCCAGTTCGCCGGCCACGGCGGGCTGGCATCGCTCCGGGCGCGGCGAATCATCCCCCGAAACCTTCCTTCCGCCGGGAACCATCCCGGCATGCGCGCTCGTTATTCCTCCAGCCGGTTAAACTGGCCACGCCGGGCGCCCGCGAACGGTCCGACATTTTCAGCGCCGGCATCATCGATGAAAAGGAATTCCGTTTGGCGGAGGGCAGCAGCTCGCATTACCAGGTCCTGAGAATCCCCGTGACGGCGACGGAGAAGGACATCAAAGTGGCGTACCGCAAGGCCGCCCGGCTCGCCCACCCGGACCACGGCGGCGATCCTGCGGCGTTCCGGCGCGTCACGCTCGCCTACGAAACTCTCATCGACGCGAAGCGTCGCGCGGACTACGACCGCTCCTACGGCAGCGCATCCGGAGGTGCGTATTCGACTCCCGCCGACGACGGCGCGCACTTCGACGCGCCGGCCGCCGGCAGCCGGGCCTCAGCCAATGTGCGCCGCCCGAACACGCCGCGGAACACTGCCGCGGACGCGCCCGTCTACGTTCCCCCTTTCGAGCAGTTCGACGACGGCGCCGCAGTGCCGCTGATTCCCGCCGACGTGGCGCGCCACCAGGTGCACGGCATGCCCCGCAAGCGCGGGATCTTCGGGGCCGAGGCGCGGATCCAGCGCGAGATGCGCACCGTGCAGCTCATCAGCCGGCAGATACTGACCGCTATCCCGGCGGCGCGACTGATCAACGGGCTGCAGTCCCCGGCGGACAACAGCCACATCGACCATGCGCTCCTTGCCGGCTACCGGCTCGCGATCATCGGATCCATGCTGCTGCCCCCGGGTGCCTATGCGTGGAACGGCAGCACCTTGACGCACGGCGGGCGCTCCGTTGCTCCGCCCCAGCTGGGCCACGTGGTGCGCCGGATGCAGGATATCTTTCCCGAGCTCAATGTCACCGGCTGGGTTGTTGTCCACAGCACGGACGGCAACCTGCACCAACCGGTCATCGACCGGCACCGCCGCTCCGGCGGCCCCGGCCGTGAGTCCGGGGAAGGTTCCGGACTGGTCGAAGTGGTCAACGCCGCAGGCCTGGCCCGCGGACTCAAACAGTTCCTCAGCTCAGGTCCGGCGCCCAACACCGTCAACGTTCCCGTGCTGGCCCGGCTGCTGCGCGGAATGCACTAGAGCCCGCACCCGACCTGGAGCATGCCGGGGACCGAGGGTCCGCTGCCCGGCGGAGGCCGAGGTTCCGCTGCGCGGCGGAGGGCAGGCAAAACGTCCGACGCGGCGGCTCGGTAGGATGGGACGGTGTTCCGCATCCTCTTCCACACCCCCGAAATCCCCGGCAACACGGGAAACGCCATCAGACTGGCAGCCATCACGGGCGCCGAACTGCATCTGGTGGAGCCCCTGGGCTTTGATTTTTCCGACGCAAAGCTCAAACGGGCCGGCCTGGACTACCATGACCTCGCCGTCGTGACCGTCCATCCGGACATCGACGCGGCGTGGGCGGCGCTCAAGCCGGACCGTGTCTTTGCCTTCACTTCCGACGGCGAGACCACATACACGGATATCAGCTACCGGGCGGGCGACGTCCTCCTGTTCGGTCCTGAATCCGTCGGTCTGCCCGAGGAAATTAAACACGCTCCCCAAGTGACATCCCGCGTCCGCCTGCCCATGCTGCCGGCCCTCCGGTCGCTGAACCTGGCCAACGCGGCGTCCATCGCCGTTTATGAGGCGTGGCGCCAGAACGGGTTCGCAGGAGCCAAGCTGTAGCGCCCGGGGGAAGAAGAATCCTGCTAATCCCGCCCATCCGCGCTTCAGGTTGCGTCGAATCACTTCTGAAGGCGGGCACACAAGCCGTCGACTCCGCAAGCCATGGGACGAACAAAACCATGGGAAGAAACGGAAGGGAGCGAGGAGCGGCGGGTGAGAACTGTATATCCGGGTAAATCCCCTGCCCGTGCGGCAGGGGCAGGTCTCACGCCGCGTGCCTCAGATCCTGGCCCGCGTTCCGCGGCGGGCGCCTTATGCTTGGGAGTAATGGATACTCCGAATGCCCCGAACCCCGAGGCCGCCGCACCTGCGGGTACCTCAGCGGACCTTAACGGCCGGCTCGGCAGCCTGCTGGAATTGATCGCCCAAGGCGATCAGGCAGCGTTCGCGGAGTTCTACGGCCTCACCTCCAGGCGCGTTTACGGCATGGCACGCAGGGTCCTGATCGATGCCGAACTTAGTGAGGACACCACGCAGGAAGTCTTCCTGCAGGTGTGGCAGAACGCCGCCAAGTTCAATGCCGCTGCCGGGAGCCCCCTCGCCTGGCTTATGACGATCTCGCACCGCCGCGCCGTTGATAAGGTGCGGTCCTCGCAGTCCGCCACTGACCGCGAGGCCAAGTTCGGAGCCAGCAGCCAGGAGATCGACCACGATTCCGTCTCGGACGAGGTCGGCAGCCGGCTCGAGGCCGAGGCGGTGGTCCGGTGCCTGGAGACGCTCACCGATACTCAGCAGGAATCGGTGCGGCTGGCATACTACGGCGGCCTCACTTACCGGGAAGTCGCCGAGCGGCTCAATGCCGCCGTTCCTACGATCAAGTCCCGCATCCGCGATGGACTAATCCGGCTGAAGACCTGCTTGGGGGTGAGCTGAATTGACCGACATGAACGCACCTGACAACAGCCGCCCCCCCGGCGGCTTCACCGCAGACATCGCCACCGACCTCAAGTCGGGGCGGTTCCTCGACCTTGCCGAGGTCTACGCCCTCGACGCGGTGGATGACGCCGAGCGTGCCGCGATCGAGCACTTCCTCGCCTCCGCTCCGGCGGCGGACCGGGATGCCTTCAACGAGCGCGTCCGGCAGGCGCGGGAAACCCTGGCCACCAGCTACATCGCCGAGGAAGAGCCGCCCGCCGGGCTGCTGGACCGGATCATGTCATCCCTGCCGGCGCAGACGGGAATGTCCCAGGCTGCAGCGCCCGTCGCTGGCACGGGGCCGCGAATGACGCCGGTGATGCCGCATCCGGTCGGCGACACCGCTGCCCCCGGCGTCCCTGATGAGCTCGGCGCGGCCCGCAAGCGCAGGGAAGAGCGGCGCTCCCCGCACGGCATGCGGAACTGGCTTGTCGGCGTCGCCGCTGCAGCCGTAATCGCCCTGGGCGGCGTGGGCGTCAGCGCCTACATGGCCAACCAGAACGACCCGCTGAATCAGGTGATGCAGGCCAGCGATGTCCGCCAGGCCACCGTCGACGTCAACGGAGGCGGCACCGCCACTGTGTCGATTTCCCCGTCCAAGGACGCCGCCGTGGTCAAGATGAACGGCGTCCCGGCCCCGCCTGAGGGCAAGGTCTACCAGATGTGGCTGATCCCGAAGGACGGCTCGGCTCCGGTCTCGCAGGGCCTCATGGACGCCGAAGCGCTGTCCAAGCCGGCGGTGGTCAAGGGCATCGGTTCCGCCGCGGCGCTGGGCATCACCGTGGAACCCGCAGGAGGATCCGCCTCGCCAACCCTGCCGACCGTCGCGGCTGCACCCCTGGGCGCCTAACCGTCCAGAGGGCCCGAGAGCCTGCACGACTCACCGGCCTGCGGGAATCAGCAGCCTCCAATAGCCGTATCCATAAGAAAAGCCGCCCGGGCCTTGGCTCCTTCCGTAGAAGGAGCCAAGGCCCGGGCGGCAGCCTGCGCTTGCGCAGAGAGCGAACCACCCGTCTGGC
>JBKPJW010000357.1:0-9260 GCA_046730875.1 Actinomycetota bacterium
CCAGATCGCCGTCTACGGCGTCACGTTCTACCTGCCGCAGCAGGTGGCCCAGCTGACCGGGCAGAAGGTGGGCATCGCCGTCGGCCTGATGGCAGCCATCCCGTGGTTCTTCGGCATCTTCGCCTGCTACTTCATCGGCAAGGCAGCCAACACTGTGGTCCGCCGCCGAGTCTGGGGCACCGGCCTGTTCATCTCCACCGGACTCTGCATCTTTGGTTCCGCGTGGGCCGGCGCCAACCACATTCCGGCACTCGGCATCATGTTCATCACCCTCGCCGTGTGCAGCTTCCTCTCCATCGGCCCCATCGCGTGGTCCTACCCGACGGCGTTCCTGACGGGTACGGCCGCAGCAGCCGGCATCGGCCTGATCAACTCACTCGGCAACCTCGGCGGCTTCGTTGCGCCGATCCTGCGGACCTCGGTCAACCAAATAGCGGCTGACCCGACCGGCTCCGCAGGTGTCTTTGCACTGGGCGTGCTCCCGTTCCTGGCAGCAGCCATGATGTTCGCGACGCGCCGCTTCAAGAACAAGGCCGACGAGCTGCTGGAGCAGTAACCGCCACTCCAGATCAGCTCTCCTGGACTAGCAGAAAGCACAAAACAATGCAGCCGACCCCCAGCAACCAAGCCTCCCGCACCCGCATCCTGGTGGGCGTCAGTACCAAGATGTACCTGGGCTACCAGGACAGCCTGGACTGGCTGGAGCGGCTGCGGCATGAAGTGGACGCCCGTCCGGCCCTCGCGGCCGGACGGGTTGTCCCGTTTGTCATCCCGTCCTTCCCCGTCCTGCCCGCTGCAGCCCGGCTGGTGGCGGGTTCGCCGCTGCTGCTCGGCGCCCAGAACTGCGGCTGGGCCGACGGCCCGTGGACCGGAGAGGTGGCCCCGTCCATGCTCGCGGAACTCGGTGTCAGCCTGGTGGAAATCGGCCATGCCGAACGCCGTCGCCACTTCGGCGAGGATGATGCCATGGTGGCACTGAAGACCCGGGCGGCGGACGACGCCGGGCTTACGCCCTTGCTGTGTGTGGGGGAGACCGGCCGCGGCGAGCCGGCTGCCGCAGCGGAGTTCGTGTTCCGCCAGATCGAGTCTGCCGTCGACGGCGACTGGGACCGTGCCGGCCGCCTAATCGTGGCCTACGAACCCGTCTGGGCCATCGGCGCGGCCGAGCCGGCAGCGGCCGCCTACGTATCCGACGTCGTCTGGAGGCTGCGCGGGAGTCTCGCCGCGGCAGGAGCGCCGGAGGTGCCGGTCATCTACGGCGGCTCGGCCAAGCCGGGGCTGCTGCCCACGCTCGAGGGTGTCTCCGGGCTGTTCCTGGGCCGCTTCGCGCACGACCCCGCGAACTTCGGCACGGTATTGGATGAAGCGCTCCGGCTGGCCGAAGGCTAAACTCCGCGCCGGGCACCGCCACCGATGGACATGTCCCACCCCGGTCTTGAGCAGTGGGCAGAACACCACTATGCCCACTGCGGGTCTCCAATAATGAGCATGTCCCACCTGGTCATGAAATGCAGCCGGGCGTGTCCCACCCCGGTCGTGAGCAGTGGGCAGAATGCCATTATGCCCGCTGCAGGCCACGAAAAATGGGCATGTCCCGCCCTGGTCATGAGACGCGGCCGGACACGTCCCATCCCGGTCATGAGCAGTGGGCAGAACACCACTATGCCCACTGCGGGTCTCCAATAATGAGCATGTCCCACCTGGCCATGAAACGCGGCCGGGCATGTCCCGCCGTGAGCAGCGAGCAGTGGGCAGAACGCCCTGATGTCCACTGCGGGCCTCTAAGAATGGACATGTCCCGTGGACTACCCTGCGTCGATCAGGATCCCACCGAACACTGGCACAGGCCGATGAATCCACCCAGCTGTTCCATGCCCTCCGGATTCGTGGGCAGGTAGTTTGTCAGCTCCGGCGACCGGACGATCACCGCGCGCCACTGGCCGCGGGACACCGCCACATTGATCCGGTTGCGCGAGAGCAGGAATTCCATGCCCCGGGGCGCCTCGGCCACGGCCGAACAAGCCATGGACACAATCACCACCGCGGCCTCCTGGCCCTGGAACTTGTCCACCGTTCCAACCCGGACACCGGCGAGATCCGCGCCGTCCAGAGCATCGCGGATCACGTTGACCTGCGCGTTGTAGGCAGCCACTACCAAGATATCGGCGACACCGAGCGGACGCGTGCCTTCCTCCGCGTGCCAGCTGAGTCCCAAATGCCGTTGCACCTGACGGACTACTTCGGCGGCCTCCTCGATGGACGACGTGATGTTGCCGCTGTGCTCCACCAGAACGGTCTCGATCCCGGCAGGAACTCCATCGAGCCACCGGAGGTCAGCAGCCGGCGCGGAGCGCAGCCTGCCCTCATAGGAGAGCTCGGACACGGCCCGGCACAGCTCCGAGGTCATCCGCCACGAGTCGGCCAGGAAGTATCCAAGCTCCGGCGGCAGCGTGGCATGACCGGCGGATACCCAGCCCAGAGCCGACTCGTCCACGGGCTCGGGGTGTGAGCCCTGGCTGACCTGTGGCAACTGCTGTGGATCACCGAGCAGCAGTAGCCGGCTGCTCGCCTGGGCCACGGCCAGGGTATTGGCCAGGGAGAACTGGCCCGCCTCGTCGATCACCAGCAGATCCAGCGACCCCGCCGGGACATTTGCTCCCGTCATGGTCCACGCTGTTCCGCCGATCAGAGCCCCGCCGGCCGAGCCGAGCAGGCGCGCCACATCCTGCGCCGAACGCTGCTGCCAGGGAAGCGGCTCGGCGTGCTTCACGTCCTTGGCGACCACGGCGGGATCGACGCCGGCCTTGGTTACCGCCGTCGTCAGCAGGTTCTCCACCACCGCATGGGACTGGCCGACGACGCCGATTTTCCACCCGCGGGCCACCAGCTGGGCGATGACGTGTGAGCCAACATGCGTTTTGCCGGTACCGGGAGGACCCTGCACGGCCAGGTAGGAACGGTCCAAGGCCACGACGGCTTCCGTGATCGCGTCGATGAACCGGTCCGCGCCTTCACCCGGCGCGGGCAGCGACGCCCCGGAGACCAGCCGCGGCGGAACCCGCCGGACCAGATCCAGGGCCGGATGACGCGGGAACACGGACGGACTGGTCCGCAACGCCGCTGTAACGGCACAGGCCAAGGCCGCCAGCGCGTCCTCAATGCTCTTGGTCTGGATAGGCTGGTCCTCGGTCAGCGCGACGGGGACCTGGTTGTAGGGTTCGATGTTCTTGCGGAGCTTGTCCCGGATGATGACGGTGTCCTTGCCATCCTCGTGGCCCAGCCCCAGAACCTCGGTGCCGAACCAGCCGTTGCGCCCCGTCCCGTTGATGCCTGTGCCCTCGAGCCCGGCCGGAAGCGGTGGTTCGTACATGCGGAACCAGGTGCTCCCTTCACGGAGGTCCGAGCCGGGGCTTACCGTGCCGATCAGCTTCACCCTCCGCTCCGGATTCTTGGCGCCATCCTTCCACCAGTCCTCCAGCACTTCCGCGTCCTCGACGAGAAAGACGTTTCGGTCCTGTTGGTGATGGGTGTCGGGGCCGTTTTCGCAGCGGTCGAAATGTGCCCACCAGAATGCCTTGCGCTCCCGCCGGTGATAGCTGACCGCCGCCGCCAGCATCGAAACCGCCTTCCGGTCATCCTCGGACAATCCGATTCCGGGACCCGCCAGTTCGGCCAGCGCCGCTTCCAGCGGGTCCAGTTCGAGCGGGTCCACGTCCAGCGGGTCCAGTTCGGAGGGAGCTGGCCCGGAGCCTGCGCCGATGAAGGCAGGGTTGAGCACGGGCGCGGACGCGTCGCCGCTTCCGACTCCCATGCCGCCTCCGCCCCCCGGTTTGATCCCGCGATCCAGCGCCAGTCCCAGGAGCCAGTTCCGGAGCTCCAGCGTGGAGAGGCAGTCGTATTCGTTGTAGTCGGAGATCCCCGCGAGAATCGTGGCTGCTTCCTCGGGCCGCTCATTGTCACGTGCGTCGCAGTAGTGGGCGTAGGCCACCACGGAGGCGCCGGCGTCCAACACGACCCCGGAGCGCAGGTTCGTCCCCATGTAGAGCGGTTCGAGTTTCTTGATGCTGTAGGACTTCTCGGAGATCCGGATGCTGTTCCGGACGGTCTGGTACAGGTCCACCAGGAGCCCCTCACGCAGCCACTGGTCGACGGTTTCCTCCCCGGCAACGTGCATGACGGAGAGCTTCCGGAGCGCAGTCTTCTCGTAGGCGGCGTAGTGATAAACGTGCATGTTCGGGTAGTCCCGCCGGCGTTTTTCCACGTAGTCGAGGAAATCGAGGAAGGCCTGCTTCTCCGCCTCCCGGCTGTGTGCCCAGAACGGCCGGAAAACCCCGGGGACCCCGGGCCCCGTCGGTGCTTCGATGATGCCGAACAGGTACTCCAGTCCCCAGACTCCGGTGGATTCTTCCTGCCACAGCGGATCGCCCTCGAAGTCGAAGAATATGTCACCGTCGCTGGGCGGGGGGAGCTCAGCCAGTGTATTTTCCGGAATTACGCTGAAGCGGATGCTGTACTCTTGGCCGTCCTTGGGGAACAGGACCTCGCCGTCCGCGCCACCGATGCCGCTCTGCATCCGGGCCTGTTCCTGCAGGCGCAGGAGCGAGGCACTGGGATTGACCAATGCGGCTACGGCGAGCTCCCGAACGGTATAGATGCCATCTGCGCGCAGCTTCTTCCGCTGTGCCGAACTCATTCGGGCGACCAGGAGCAGGTCGTCGGTGGCCGCGACCTGCTCCTGGCAGTAGTCACAGCGGCCGCACGCGGTGATTCCGGCGGCCTCCCACTGCACGGGGCCGGGCTGCGCCAGATGCGAGGAGGTCAACGCCAGGAAGCGGTCCCGACGCTCGCGGAAGACGGGCAGAATCTCCGAAAGCTTGTGATGGCTGCGGACGTAGTCGAAGCCGCCGCCCGGGACGGGGACTGTGGCACCGAGGACCAGGGTCACTGCCGGGTCCGGAGCGATCCCGGCTTTCAGCAGCTGGTCGCCGTAGGCGGCAAGCTGGAGCAGGGCCGTCACCTTGGCATGGCGGGCAAGCTTGGTGTCGAATACGGCGTAGCTGCCGTCGGCCTGCCGGACCAGGAAGTCGGAGCGGCCATGGAACTGGCCGTCAAAGAAGGCGGCCTGGAACACGACGTCGGCGCCCGAGCGGAGGGCGTGGATGGATTCCCGGTGCTTAGCCTCAAGGGTGGCGCGGTCCATTGCCTCGGCTGGCAGGACGTCGTACACGCCGCGACCGGTAACCGGATCCCAGGGGCCGAACTCGTCGACGAATGAGTCGAGCACACGGTGTTCATGGACGTCGCCCAGCTTGGCTGCGTGCTTGAGCATTTCGTCGTCGTCGAAAGCAGCTTTGGGGGAGCGGCCCAGCTTCTCGTCGAGTTTCCGGAGCAGCTGGTATTCGCAGCTGGCGGCCGTGACGAGGTCGCTCGCGGAGAAGACCAGGTCCGGCGCGGTGCCGGCTACTTCCGGTTCAAGAAAAAACACTGTGCCCCCGATGTTGGTGCGCTGGCCGGAGCTATTCGCCGCCGAAATGGTGCGTGCAACGCCGCCTGGCCGTCTGTATTCAAACTATCAAAGCCCTCTGACAATCCTGCGACGGGAACCAGGCGCCGCTGGTTCCAGTCGCAGGACCGGGGTAGGGTCTGGGGCCATGACCGAACAGCAGCCCTATGAGCTGGTACAGCGCTTCGCGCACTTCGAGCTGCGCCGCTATCCCGCGTACGTTGTGGCCGAAATGCAGGTCAACGCGACGTTCGACCGGGCCGGGAATGCAGCCTTCCGGCACCTGTTCAACTACATCAGCGGCAGCAACAACGCCCGTCAGAAGCTGGCGATGACGGCCCCGGTGATCCTGGAGCTTGGTCCTTCGCAGAAGCTGGCGATGACCGCCCCGGTGCTCCAGAGCGGTCCGCTGCCGGGAAGCGAAAATCCCGCTGATTTTGTGGTTGCCTTTGTGCTCCCCGCAGGGATGACGGCGGAGACGGCCCCGGTTCCGGCCGACTCGCAGGTGAAGATCCGGACCGTCCCCGGGTCCCTCGCGGCTGTCATGCGGTTCTCCGGGCGCAGCTCGGAAGCGGCCTTCGAACGGCGCAACACCGGCCTCCAGGCGGCACTGGCGCTTGCCGGGCTGACGCCGGTGGGGCCACCACGGTTCGCCCGCTTTGACCCGCCGTTCAAACCGTGGTTCCTGCGCCGCAACGAGGTTGTGCAAGACGTCCAGGAGCCGCTTCCAGCTTCGGACGAGCCCGGCCGCTGACCGGGGTAGGGCAAAATGGCAGAGTGACCCAACTCCCGCAGCGCCCCGCCAGCTCAGCCCCCGCACCGCCGCCCCGGACTCCGTCCGCCGCGAACCCGGCCCCGCAGACCCGGACACCCCAGACCCAGGAGTCCGGCATCGCCGCCCAGATCGCCGGCGAGCTCGGTGTGCAGGCCTGGCAGGTGAAGGCCGCCGTCGATCTGCTCGACGCCGGATCCACCGTGCCCTTCATCGCCCGGTACCGCAAGGAAGCCACCGGGACGTTGGACGACACCCAGCTGCGCGATCTGGAGGAGCGGCTGCGGTACCTCCGCGAACTTGAGGACCGGCGTCGGACAATCCTTGAAGCGATCGCCGCGCAGGGTGCGCTGACCCCTGAACTGCAGGCCGCCGTCGTCGGGGCAGACACGAAGTCGCGGCTGGAGGACATCTACCTCCCGTTCAAGACCAAGCGGCGCACCAAGGCCCAGATCGCCCGCGAAGCCGGACTGGAGCCCCTCGCCGATGCTCTACTCAAGCGCCCCGAGCTGGACCCGGAACGTGAAGCGGCCAGGTACCTCAACGCCGAACACGCCATCGGGGACGCCGCCGCGGCGCTCGCTGGTGCCCGTTCCATCCTTGTTGAGCGCGTCGCGCAGGATGCCGACCTGGCGGCGACGCTGCGGGAGCGGCTTTGGACGCAGGGCCGGATGGTGTCGCGCGTCAAGAAGGGCAAGGAGGCCGAGGGGCAGAAGTTCAAGGACTACTTCGAGTTCTCCCAGCAACCGGCCGGCATGCCCTCGCACCGCGTGCTGGCGCTGCTGCGTGGTGAGAAGGATGGGGTCTTGGAACTCGATCTCGCCGAAGCCGCTCCGGACGACGACGCCGCCCTCACCGCCGCACGCGGACGGTACGAGGCCGCTGTGGCCAGGTTCCTCGGGGTCGCCGACCGCGGCCGTCCCGCCGACGCCTGGCTGCTGCAGACCGCCCAAGTGGCCTGGCGCTCACGCGTCCTGGCCCGGCTGACGGCAGACCTGCGGAGCCGGATGTTCGCCGCCGCCGAGGACGAGGCCGTGCGCGTGTTCGCCGCTAATCTGCGCGATGTACTGCTGGCCGCGCCGGCCGGCAACCGTGCCACCCTGGGCCTGGATCCGGGCCTGCGCACCGGCGTGAAGGTCGCCGTGGTGGACGGCACCGGCAAGGTGGTCGCGACAGACACTGTCTACCCGCACGCCCCGGCCCGGAAATGGGACGACGCGTTACGGACCCTCACAGGCCTGGCCAAGAAGTACGGCGTCGAACTCGTCGCGATCGGCAACGGCACGGCGTCGCGGGAGACCGACAAGCTCGCCGGGGAGCTGCTGAAACAGCTCGCCGCGGGGTCGGAGTCTGCCGCCACCAAACCGCAGAAGATCGTGGTGTCCGAGGCCGGAGCCTCGGTGTATTCAGCGTCGGCGCTGGCCGCGGCCGAGCTGCCGGGCATGGACGTGTCCCTGCGCGGTGCCGTCTCGATCGCGCGCAGGCTGCAGGACCCGCTGGCCGAGCTGGTGAAGATCGAGCCGAAATCGATCGGCGTGGGGCAGTACCAGCACGACGTCACGGCCGCGAAGCTGGACCGCAGCCTGGACGCCGTGGTCGAGGACTGCGTGAACGCGGTAGGCGTGGACGTCAACACCGCCTCGCCCGCACTGCTGAGCCGCGTGGCCGGCGTCGGGCCGCTGCTGAGCGAGAACATCGTGGCGTACCGGAACGAGCACGGCCCGTTCGCCAAGCGCAGCGACCTGAAGAAGGTCCCGCGGCTGGGCGCCAAGGCGTTCGAACAGTGCGCGGGCTTCCTCCGGATCACCGGAGGCGCGGAGCCGCTGGATGCCTCAAGCGTGCATCCGGAGGCCTACCCGGTGGCCCGCAAAATCAAGGCCGCCGCCGGTAAAGCGCCGGCCGGGGGAGGCCTGGCAACGCTGAACCCGCAGGACTTCGTGGACGGCGCCTTCGGCCTGCCCACGGTGCAGGACATCATCGCCGAGCTCGAGAAGCCCGGCCGTGACCCCCGGCCGGCCTTCGCCGCTGCAGCGTTCTCGGAGGGAATCGAGAAGATCTCGGACCTGGTGCCGGGCATGGTGCTGGAGGGAACCGTGACGAACGTGGCGGCTTTCGGTGCCTTCGTCGACGTCGGGGTGCATCAGGACGGGCTGGTACACGTGTCCGCGCTGGCCAACCGGTTCGTTTCCGATCCCCGTGAGGTGGTGAAGTCAGGGCAGGTGGTACGGGTCAAGGTGCTGGAAGCGGATCCGGAGCGGAAGCGCATCTCGCTCACGCTAAGGCTCGACGACGAACCGGCAGCTTCCGGGGGCAGCTCACCGTCGCGGGGACGGGCCGGGAACGGGACCGGCACAACCGGCGGTGAGTCTTCAGGGCAGGCGAAGCGGCCAGCTCAGCCGCAGGCGGGGCAACAGAGTCGGGAACAGCAGGGTCGCGATAAACAGGCCCGGGAACAACAGGCCGGGCAACGACAGGACCGGCAGGCGCAAGGCCCGAAGGGAACAGGTCGCCCGTCCCAGCCGCAGCGGACGGGTTCCCAGCCCAGGCCGACGCCCGCGCCCGTCAACACGGCCATGGCCGAGGCGCTGCGGCAAGCCGGTCTGGGCAAATAGGAAACGCCGTGCGCCGGTAACGAGTGGATGGCTCAGCCGATGAACTCGTTGAGTGGGAGCACGTTGCCTTCCGTTCTGCGCCGGGGGATCGGATTGACGTAAAAGCGGCTGAGCATGCTGGGCCTCCTCGTTCACAGTGTCTGTGTTCCGGTGGACTCATCGTGGTAGAAACCGGCCAGCTCCAGACGGCCCTGTGGATTCTCATGCAACGCTCAGAGGTAAGAGTTCAGAGGTCGGCGGGGCGGAAGTAGTGGTTGCGGCGGGGGTGTTGTCTGGGGTCGATGTGCGGCGGCGGGATGAACCAGGGGATTCCGGTGCGGAGCCGGATGGTCCAGTGTTCCTTGTGGATCAGATGGTGGTGATGGCTGCAGAG
>JBKPJW010000358.1:0-4046 GCA_046730875.1 Actinomycetota bacterium
TCGATTAACAGTCGAATGCTCTGCCAATTGAGCTAAGGAGGAATGAAGCAGGTACGACATTAGCAAAGGATTTCCCGCTTAGGAAATCGGTCCCGTCGCCCCTGCCGCGAATCCGCTCGATACCCCATCCGGGTATAAAAAAATCCCCGTTCCGGTGACCCGGAACGGGGACTGCGCGCTCCTCCTGCTGGACTTGAACCAGCAACCCTTCGATTAACAGTCGAATGCTCTGCCAATTGAGCTAAGGAGGAATGAAGCGGGTATAAGCCTAGCAAACACCAGCCCGGGAAATGAAATCGGCGGCTCAGGCGTCCGAGCGCAGGGACCGCCGCTGCATCTCCAGCTCCATAAGTTCGCGATTCAGCCGCTGGAAATCCTCGGGGTCGGCCGAGGCATCCAGGCGCTGCAGCTGACCCATCTTTTCGGCCTTCACCCGCGTGATCTGGAGTTCGAACAGGCGGGCCAGGATGTCCCGGCAGTAGCGCAGGACGCCCTCGGGCGTGCTGGCCGGCAGTGGCACTACGGCAAGTTCGGACACGAGAGGCCGCAGCGGCTCGGGAACCTCCTGAAGCAACTGCTCCACCCAGCGCACCGGATCCGCCGTGGAGCCGAGTCCGGTGGCCCGGATAGCCTCATGGACGGCGAGATAGGCAGGCGTGGAGAACCGCGCCTCCGAGAAACGCTGCCACGTCTCCCCCTCGAGCATGCTCGGTTCCTGCAGCGCGACTTCGAGCGCCTGGCGCTCCATCGCTGCGACAGGGTCCCGCGGATCAGGCCGGTTGAAGGACGGAAGGGAAGCCGACGGCGGCAAGGGGGCAACGCCCGGGCCGGAGCCTGCAAAGCCGCGGCCGGACCCGCCCTGTCCCTGAGCATTGCCCTGGCCGCCGCCCTGCCCCTGGCCTTGGCCGTTTCCCGGTGCCGAGGCAGCCTGTGCGGCACGCTTGGCCGCCGCACCAACCGCCCGGCTGACCTCTTCGACCGACATCCCCAGCCAGCCGGCCAGCTCGCGGGCGTAGGCGGGCCGGATGCCGGCATCGCGGATCTGCGCCACGACGGGCGCGGATTCACGCAGGGCCGCAATCCGGCCCTCCACGGTGTCCAGGTTGTGCCGCTTCAGGGTGGCCCGGATGGCGAACTCGAACAGCGGCCGGCGGGTCCCAATCAGGTCCCGAACGGCCGAGTCACCCTTGGACTGGCGGAGTTCGCAGGGGTCTGCGCCGTTGGGTTCCACAGCCACGAAGGTCTGCGCCACGAAACGCTGGTCCTCTTCGAAAGCGCGCAGTGCCGCCTTCTGGCCGGCGGCGTCGCCGTCGAAGGTGAAGATGACTTCTCCGCCGCTGCCGTCGTCGGAGAGCAGCCGGCGGGCGATCTTGATGTGCTCGGTGCCGAACGCGGTGCCGCACGTCGCTACGGCGGTCGGAATGCCGGCCAGGTGGCAGGCCATGACGTCGGTGTAGCCTTCCACCACCACGAGCTGGCGGTCCTTGGCGATATTGCGCTTGGCGAGGTCGATTCCGTACAGGACCTGGGACTTCTTGTAGAGCGCCGTTTCGGGAGTGTTCAGGTACTTGGGGCCCTGGTCGTCCTCGTAAAGCTTGCGGGCGCCGAAGCCGATGGTGTCGCCGGCGATGTCCCGGATGGGCCAGATCAGCCGGCCGCGGAAACGGTCGTAGATCCCGCGGCCGCCTTCGGAAAACATGCCCGTGAGCTTCAGCTCCGCGTCGGTGTAGCCGCGTCCGCGCAGGTGCTTGAGCAGCGAGTCCCAGCCCTGTGGGGCATAGCCCACGCCGAACTGTTCCGCCGCGGCGCGGTCGAAGCCCCTTCCGTAGAGGAAGTTCCGGCCCTCCGCGGCGCCCGGGGTAAGAAGCTGGGCGCGGAAATATTCGTCGGCCACTTTGTGTGCGTCCAGCAGTCGCTGGCGTCGGCCGATGTCTTCCCGGTTGGGTCCGGAGCCGCCGTCCTCGTACCGGAGCTCGAAGCCGATCCGGTGGGCCAGCTTTTCCACGGCCTCGTGGAAGGTGGTGTGGTCAAGCTTTTGGACGAAGGAGATGACGTCGCCGTCCTCGCCGCAGCCAAAGCAGTGGTAGCGGCCAACCTGGGGGCGCACTGTGAAGGAGGGTGAGCGCTCGTCGTGGAAGGGGCATAGGCCCTTGTAGGATCCCAGCCCCGCTCCCTTGAGCGTCACGTAGCCATCGACGACTTCCTTGATGTCGGTGCGCTGGCGTACTTCGTCGATGTCTTCGCGTTTGATCAGGCCGGCCACAGTGTCATCCTAGTCCCCGGGTACGACGCCGATCGGCCGGCCATGTTGCCCGTCACCACAGTGACGGCAGGCTGCCCACGAGGCGCTCGTACATCGCCAGGGCCGAGCCGTCCGTCAGCGACGCGACCTGGTCGATCACGACGCGCAGCCGCCCGGCGTCGTCCCCGGCGTCGAGCCAGTCGGCGGCGAACATCGGCTCCAGGTGGCGGTCCCCCGTCGCGCTCAGCGCGGTAACGAGGGCGTGCAGGACCTCCCGCTGGCGCTCGTAGATGGGTTGCCGGTGCTCGGTGGTCATCACGAAGGTGGTGGCCAGGCCCTTCATCACGGCGATTTCCATTACGGTCTCGTCCGGGACGATCAGCTCCGCGTTGTAGCGGGTCAGGTTTTCCGGGCCGTAGACCGCGCGCGTGGCCTCCAGCGCGCTCTGGCAGAACCGGCCGATGAGCTGGCTGGTCATGTCCTTGAGCGCCGCCATGGACTTGCGGCTGCCGTCGGCCTCGCGCACCCAGACAGCTGTGGCCTCCAGCCGGGCAAGCGCGGCGTCGATCGCGGCGGGGTCGTTGTGCGGCAGGTACCACTGCTTGGCGTAGCCGACGACGCGGGCGCGGTGGTCCGGGTTGTCCATCCAGCGGAGCTGGAAATGGCCGGCGACGATCGCGTCCTCGACGTCGTGCACCGAGTACGAGATATCGTCCGCCAGATCCATGACCTGAGCTTCGAGGCAGGACCGGCGTTCCGGGGCGCCCTCGCGGATCCAGTCGAAGATGGGGAGATCGTCCTCGTAGGCGCCGAACTTGCTGGTTCGTTCTCCGTGGATGACGGGCGCGTTCAAGGCGGACCACGGGTACTTCGCGGCAGCGTCGAGGCTTGCCCGGGTAAGGTTCAGGCCGGCAGGCCGGCCGTCGGCGGCAAGGACCTTTGGCTCCAGCCGGCTCAGCAGCCGCAGCGTCTGGGCGTTGCCTTCGAAACCGCCGATCGCATGGGCCATCTCGTTGAGCGCAGCTTCGCCGTTGTGGCCGAAGGGCGGGTGGCCCAGATCATGGCTGAGGCAGGCCGTGTCCACGACGTCGGGGTCGCAGCCGAGCATGCGGCCAAGTTCGCGGCCCACCTGGGCAACTTCGAGGCTGTGGGTGAGCCGGGTCCGGACGAAGTCGTCGGTATCCGGGGCCACCACCTGGGTCTTCGCGCCGAGCCGGCGCAGCGCCGAGGAGTGCAGGACTCTGGCACGGTCACGTTCGAAGTCCGAGCGGTACGTGCTTTTGGGCGGCTCTTCGACCCACCGGGCGGAGTCGCGGGAGGTGTAGCCGTCCAGGACGGGGGCGGTGGTCCGGGTCTCAGCCACCGGAGACGTCCAGTTCGGCGAAGGAGATGTCGCGGGTCTGTTCGTCATCCAGCGTCCGGTTCAGTAGCCAGTCCTTGGGCAGCGCGGGCTTCTTGGGCGAGCCGGCGCGGCCGCGCGGGCCCTCGGCGTCGACCCCGGGATACGGTGAGTCGAGGTCCAGCTGGTCCAACGTCCCCCGCAGCACCTCGAGGCTGGTGACGAGGGCCAGCTTGGTCCGCAGTTCGCTGCCGACAACGTAGCCCTTGAAGTACCAGGCGATGTGCTTGCGGATCTCGCGCAGGGCCTTGCCCTCGTCTCCGAACGTCTCGACCATGAGCTCGGCGTGCCGGTACACGCTTTCGGCCACCTGGCTCAGATCCGGCCGGTACCGCTGGTCGCTGCCTTCGAACGCGGCCATGAGATCGCCGAACAGCCAGGGCCTGCCCTGGCAGCCGCGGCCGA
>JBKPJW010000359.1:0-1525 GCA_046730875.1 Actinomycetota bacterium
AGTCTGGAGAGAGCCGAGGCCGCAGCCGCGCCTGGTAGATGCCGCGCCACCCGGCGACAGCACGGTTGACGAGGGCGAACTGGGCATAGGTGCGCTCCAGGCGGGCGGGGTCAGAGCCGGGCAGGTCCATTTCCTCGACGGCGTCGAACGCCCGGTCCCGCAAAAGGACGGCGCGGAGCTGTTTCGCGCTGAACATGTTCAGCGGGGCCGCTTTCAGACCCGCACCGATTCCGCGACGGCCGGCTCGGCGGCCGGCTCCTGGTCCGGAGCCGGAGCCGGCCGGGGGGCGGTGAGCCGGGTGAAGAGCGCCGTCTCCACCGTCAGGCCCGGGCCGAAAGCCATCGAGCAGATCCGCTCCGCGCCGGGGCCTCCCGCGCCGTCGTCCGCCGGCGGCAGATCCAGGATGTGCTTGAGGACGAACAGGACGGTGGCGCTGCTCATGTTGCCGAAGTTCCGCAGGGTTTCGCGGGCGGGGACCAGCTGTTCATCACTGAGATCCAGTCTCGACTGCACCTTGTCCAGAATGCTCCGGCCGCCCGGATGGATGCCCCAATGCTCTATGTCCCGGTAAGGGAGTCCCTGCAGCGAGCTGTCGCGGGACAGGAGCGGTTCGAGGGCGCCCACGATGTGATCGTCGATGATGTGCGGGACATAGTTGCCCAGAACCATCTCGAAGCCTTCGTCGCCGATGTTCCAGGCCATCGAGTCCTCCCCGACGGGTGTCAGAACGGTTTCGAAGTGGTCCAGCCGCAGCAGGGCCGGTTCGCCGGGGATGTCCCGGGCAGTCACGATGGCCGCGGCGGCCCCGTCGGCAAACAAAGCCGATCCCATGATGGTGTCCGGATCGTTGGAGGTCCGTACGTGCAGGGAGCAAAGTTCGGCGCAGACCACCAGCACCGCGGCGTCGGGGTCGGCCTCGCAAAACGACTTCGCGGCCCGCAGGGCGGGGAAGGCGGCGTAGCAGCCCATGAAACCGAGGTGGTAACGCTGGACGGCAGGGTCCAGGCCGAGGGCGCGGACGATCTTGTAGTCCGGCCCCGGATTGAAGAATCCGGTACAGGAAACGGTGATCAGGTGGGTGATGTCCTGTGCGTCGACTCCCGGGCAGGCATCCAGGGCTTTTTGGGCGGCTTCAATGAAGAGTTTGGTGGCCTCCGTGGCGAAGATCCGGTTCCGGATCTTGGTGCTGGGGCTGAGCACCAGGCCGGTGGCGGGGTCGAAGAACTGGGGATCTTCCGCCCGGCTGTCCTTGGTGAGCTCCTCGACTGCGGTGTGCCGGGTGTCGATCGCCGCGGAGTCAAAGCAGGTGTTGACGAGCCGGGACCCGAGCCGGGTGAGGCCCGGCTGGGCGGCGAACACGGCCCTGGCCTCTGGCTGGATCAGGATGGTTGGCGGGACTGCAGTTTCCAAGGACCTCAGGTAGACCGTCATGGTTCATTCTTAGCGAGGCCGCCGCCAAAGACAATGCATCGGCCCGAGATTCGGCACGCCGGCCGGGCTGGACAACTTCGGCACGGCGTAGCAC
>JBKPJW010000360.1:0-1199 GCA_046730875.1 Actinomycetota bacterium
CTCCTGCCATCGGGACAGTCCCGCCACCAGGCCAAGCTCGGCAAGAGCTGGCCCCAGACGTGTCCTGATTCGGGTTTCGAGCTGGGTCGAGGCGTCCTGATCCCCGGCCGGTACGAGCGTCAGCCAACCGCCTTGAACCTCAGCCAAGGGGCTGCGTACTGTGACCTTCCGCCAGAGCAGGCGCAACACGGCCGTCAGCTCGGGCCGGTGGTCTTGCACCTGCCCGCTGCGAAGCCACACGGCCACGTACGGCTCCCCTTCGCGCCAGCCCAACTGGGTCAGCAGATGTCGGTGTTTTTCCTCGAACTCCGCGCCCGACGCGGCAGGATCCTGATCCAACCCAGCGATCGCCGCTGTGGGAACGGCCCGGGCAGTGCTAAGTACCTCCTCCAACAGCCAGGCAGCCTTCACCGCGGGGGTGACCACCTCAAGGATTGAGCGCACCAGCCGCAGGTTGAGGACGCCGGAAGTGGGCACACGGGCCGTGAGGGTACTGCGGACGGCGCTATTGGCCCCGCCGACTTCCACAGTGATGACTTCGTCAGTCTCCCGTGGAGGCATTCCGGCGGAGGCCAGAACCACGCCGTCGTACTCCAGCGAAACTCCGACCCCGTCCAGTTCCTTGGAAATGGTCTTGAGGACATCACCGAGTGTGGTGTCCTTTACGACTGTCCGGGCGACCCTGGCCAGTTCCGCATCGACCACCGACAGGGCCGCGCCGATCTCGGCCGCCAGTGCCAAGGCCAGCGCTGCAGGCTCCCCGTCAGTGGCCAGCAGGGTGATGCCCAACCGCTCCGCCAGTCCGACCGCCGCGCTTGCATAGGCGCTGCCAGCCACGACGACGGCGCTGGCCCGCCGCTCCCACGCATGGCGCAGCGCCGCGGATACCAGCCAACCCCCTGATCCCATCTCTGAGGAGAGGACCACTACAGTATTGGGCCGCACCTGCCGGATTGCCTCAAGCTGGGAGACGAGAACAACACTTTCTATCAACCCGCTGGATGGAGTGAGATATAGCGGCGTGGCGCCACGGAGGGAACCGTGCGCC
The DNA here is from genome assembly GCA_046730875.1 of Actinomycetota bacterium. GTDB lineage: Bacteria > Actinomycetota > Actinomycetes > Actinomycetales > Micrococcaceae > Arthrobacter. The sequence goes on from JBKPJW010000360.1 coordinate 1,049, forward strand.
AATAGCCCGGCGACATCGAGCCGGGTTTCATTTTTCGATCTACGCATGTCGCCGCCTTGGGTGCACGATCGGAATGCCGAAGGCCTTAGGCTCGGTGAGATCAAGCCCCGCCTCTGAATACCACTGCGCCGCTGCCGTGATCTTCACGATG
>JBKPJW010000361.1:0-5208 GCA_046730875.1 Actinomycetota bacterium
CTGATTGAACTGCAGATGGAAGGATCGGTCGGTTAATGACTGACATCACTACTGAAAAGGCCCGCATCGGCGCGCCCTCAGCCCAGCCGTTCATCAACGGTTTCACCGAGGAAGGCGAAAGCCTTTCACCGCTGAACGCCGCGGAATCGAAGTCCCCGCTGGCCGGCGAAGCCGTCAAGCGGCACTCGCACGGCGGCGGCGTCGGCGTTCCGGACAGCTCACGTGCCGGCCGCCTGACCTCCTACAAGCTGGCGGACTTCAAGCCGCTGACCGGCATGGAGGAGGACTGGCGGTTCACGCCGCTCAAGCGCCTCCGCGGCCTGCACACCGAGATCCTCAACGGTGCCGCTCCGTCCGTGAGCGTCACCGCCCCGGACACCGTCACGGTCGAGACCGTCGGCCGGAATGACCGCCGGATCGGCTCCGCCGCCATCCCCGAGGACCGCGTCTCCGCGAACGCCTGGGAGAACTTCACCGAGGCCACCGTCATCACGGTTCCGGCCGAGGTGGAGGTCGACGGCGAGGTCAGCGTCCTGCTGACCGGCCAGGGCACCGAGGCTTCCGCGCAGCACGTCGTGATCGTCGCGGAGAAGTTCTCCAAGTCCGTCGTGGTCCTGGACCACCAGGGCACCGCCGTCGTCTCGGAAAACATCGAGATCCTCGTGGAGGACGGCGCGCAGCTGACCGTCATCTCGCTCCAGGAATGGAACGACGACGCCGTGCATGCCTCCTCCCAGCAGGCAAAGCTCGGCCGTGACGCCAAGTTCAAGCACATTGTGATCAGCCTCGGCGGCGACCTCGTGCGCGTCACCCCGTCGGCCCGCTTCACCGCCCCGGGCGCCGAAGTGGAACTGCTCGGCCTGTACTTCGCCGACGCCGGCCAGCACCTCGAGCAGCGCCTGTTCGTGGACCACGCCGTCGCCAACTGCAAGTCCAACGTCCTGTACAAGGGCGCCCTGCAGGGCCGGAACGCGCACACCGTGTGGGTTGGTGACGTTCTGATCCGCAAGGAAGCCGAGGGCACCGACACCTACGAGGCCAACCGCAACCTGGTTCTGACCGACGGCGCCCGCGCCGATTCCGTGCCGAACCTTGAGATCGAGACCGGCCTGATCGCCGGTGCCGGACACGCCAGCGCCACCGGACGTTTCGATGACCAGCACCTGTTCTACCTGATGGCCCGCGGCATCCCGGAAGAGGTGGCCCGCCGACTCGTGGTCCGCGGCTTCCTGAACGAGATCATCCAGAAGATCAAGGTTCCGGCCATCGAAGAACGCCTCACGGACGCTGTCGAGCGCGAACTCGCGGCAACCAACCACTAGCGCGCAGCACAAGAGAACACGGAACACATCAATGACTGAACAGCCAAAGGGCGAGCTAGTCTGCAACGCCAGCGAGATCCAACTCAAGCAGGCGCTGCGGATCCTGATCGATGACTACCCCGTAGCGATCGTGAAGGACTCGATGGGCGAGATCCACGCCATCGGCGACACCTGCTCGCACGCTGACATCTCCCTCTCCGAGGGTGAGGTGGAAGGTTGCAAGATCGAGTGCTGGGGCCACGGCTCCCAGTTCGACCTGCGCAGCGGCGAGCCGCTGCAGCTGCCGGCCTATGATCCTGTGCCCGTGTTCGCCGTGACCGTCCTGGATGACGAGGTCTATGTGGACTTCACCAACGTCCTGAACGGCGCCGAGGCTCCGAACTTCAGCTAGCTGCGTGCAGCCGGCAACTCGCACACGAAAACTTATCGCCAAGAATACGCACACTGCCCGAGGGCACGGTGCAAAGGAGAACAAGACATATGTCGACTCTTGAGATCAAGGACCTGCACGTCAGCATTGACACCGAGCAGGGCACCAAGGAAATCCTGAAGGGCGTCAGCCTGACCATCAGGACCGGCGAGACGCACGCCATCATGGGCCCGAACGGCTCCGGCAAGTCCACGCTCGCGTCCACGATCGCCGGGCACCCGCGCTACAACGTCACCTCGGGCACCATCACGCTCGACGGTGAAGACGTCCTCGCGATGACCGTCGACGAGCGCGCCCGCGCCGGCCTGTTCCTGGCCATGCAGTACCCCGTCGAGGTTCCCGGCGTGAGCATGACCAACTTCCTGCGCACCGCCAAGACCGCGATCGACGGCGAAGCCCCCAAGCTGCGCACCTGGACCAAGGACGTCAAGGCTGCCATGGCGCAGCTGCGCATCGACGCCGACTTCACCCAGCGCAACGTCAACGAAGGCTTCTCCGGCGGTGAGAAGAAGCGCGTCGAGATTCTGCAGCTCGAGCTCTTCAAGCCGAAGTTCGCCGTGCTCGACGAGACCGACTCCGGCCTCGACGTCGACGCGCTGAAGGTTGTCTCCGAGGGCGTCAACCGCGCCCACGCCGAAGGCAACATGGGCACCCTGCTCATCACGCACTACACCCGGATCCTGCGCTACATCAAGCCGGACTTCGTGCACGTGTTCGTCGATGGCCAGGTTGTGGAAGAGGGCGGCCCGGAGCTGGCCGACCGCCTCGAAGAAGAAGGCTACGACCGCTACGCCACCGGCGCAGGGGCGGCCACCATCGCTGCCGCCTCGGCTGCAGCCCAGGCCTAGTTAGGACTCTGCAATGACCGAACTCAATGTGGCCCGCACGGGCCTCGAGGATGTCGAAGAGGCGCTCAAGGATGTGATTGACCCGGAACTCGGGGTCAACATCGTTGACCTTGGCTTGCTGTACGGTCTGAAGTACTCAGACGACGACGGCGCCCTGCTGATCGACATGACGCTCACCACGGCCGCGTGCCCGCTCACCGATGTGATCGAGGAGCAGGTCGGTAAGGCCCTTGACGGGGTCGTCGACGAATGGCGCCTCAACTGGGTCTGGATGCCGCCGTGGGGTCCGGAACGGATCACCGAGGACGGCCGTGACCAGATGCGCGCCCTGGGTTTCAACATCTAGAACCCGTGCTCCAGCGGCCCGGCACTGCCCCGGCTTTTGAACGACGGCGGACCCACCTCACGGAGGCGGGTCCGCCGTCGTTTTCATTCCCCGCTGGCCGTTCCCTTAACGTCTTCGCGGTGGTCTCATGAAAACAACGAATCCACCAGCGGCACCAGGTTCCGGACCGGGCAGGTTCCGGACTGGGCACACCGTCGATGAGGAGACACGCCGGAATGGACGCCATCCCGCCGCCGCGGCCGGACACGGGCGGCACAGCCGGAGGGACGCCGCGGCCTTCCGGTGCTGTCGGGGACTTTGTTGTTGTGGAGGACAGCGGCGAGTTCTCCTATTACCGCTCCCGGGCGGAGCTCCTGGCCGACTTTGAATACGTCGGCGAGGCCCCGTGCATCATTGACCGGACTGCCACCACGTACCGGCTCGAGCTGGACGAAAACCGCCGCCTGCGCATGGGACCGCCCCTGGGTTTCGTGGAATTCCACTGGCTGCGCCGGGCCCTGGCCGACGCCCGCGAGGTCCACCCCGAAGGGCACCGGCTGCAACGCGCCGACACCGCAGGCCTCGCCGGCCTCGTGGCCGGACTGTTCGAAACGCTGCCGCTGGAACGCGGAACCGAGGCACACGTCGGGCTGTGGAGCCTGGACATCGACGGGCTTGCGACGCGGCGCAACGCATTGGCCGACGTCGACCGCCTCCTGACCGGAAACCTCCGGCTCGAGGCAGTCCGGGTGACCGACCCGTTCGGGCACCAATACCAGCCCGTATGGCACCCAAAACACCGGCACCTGGGCCACGCGGGATTCTTCAGCTACGTCGAAGTCCCGGTCCGGCGCTGGGCTGTGCGCGGACGGCCCTAGGGGGTAGCCACCGCAAAGGTGTCGCATTTGTTGATGTCCCCGGTGGTGTACCCCTGGTAGAACCACTTCTGCCGCTGGGCACTGGAACCATGGGTCCACGCCTCCGGCGAAACGCGGCCCGTCGCGGCCTTCTGGATCCGGTCATCACCCACGGCCGAGGCCGCCGACAAGGCATCCTGGATGTCCTTGTCCGTGAAGGGGTCGAGATAGGTCACGCCGGTCTTGGGGTCCGCCTGCGTCGTGGCATAGTGCGCCCACAGCCCTGCGTAGCAGTCCGCCTGGAGTTCCACCCGGACAGCCCCGGAACCGGGTCCCTGGGGATCCTGCTGCGCCCGGTCCAGGTTGCCGAGCACGTTCTGGATGTGGTGGCCGAATTCGTGCGCCACCACATATTCCTGTGCCAGCGGGCCACCGGAGGAGCCGAACCGGTCCACGAGCTCCTCGAAGAAGCCCGGATCGAAATACGCCGTGGTGTCGGCAGGGCAGTAGAACGGGCCCACGGCCGACGTGGCGGCGCCGCAGCCGGTGTTGGTTCCGCCGGTGAAGATCACAGTGGTGGGTTGCGGATACTGCGTGTTGTACTGGGCCAGATAAGCCGGCCAGAAGGCGTTCAGGCTGTTGACCGTGCCGGTGATCCTGCAATCGAGGCGGGCGTCGGCGTCGGCGCCGGTCTGGCACGCGGGGGCAGAGCCTTGGCTCTGCGACTGCGGGTCCTGGGCGGGGCCGGCCAGGCCCTCGAGCAGCTGGGGATTGATGCCGAAGAGGGCGGCGAGCAGCAGGATGATGCCGCCGCCGATCCCGCCACCGATCATGGGGCCGCGGCCCATCCCTCGGCGGTCCTGGACCTGGGATGAATCCAGTGGGGCGTTGTCGTTGAAGCTCATGAAGTCACAATATCCCGCACAGGCCGCGCTGGCGGCCTGCAACGGTAAAGTTGGTCCGATGCCTTTTCTCGACAGACTCCAGCGCTGGGCCGATGACCGTCCCGACGAGACGGCCGTCGTCGTGGCCGGAGAGCGCCTGAGCTGGTCCGGCCTGCGGGACAACGCGGCGGCGCTGGTGCCGGCGTCGTCCGCTGTCACGGTGCTGTCCGAACACAATTCAACCCGTTTCGCCGTGGCGTTCGCCGCGGCCGTCGCGGGCGAGCGCCAGTGCGCGGTGCTGGACCCGGCCTGGCCACGGCAGCTGCAGGACGCGATCACCGGCCGCATCGAGCGGGCGGCGCATCCGGGGCCGGCTCGGCAGCTTCCGGCGCTGGGAACCGAGCTGGTTGACGGGCCGCCCGAGACCTCATTCCTGATCGGACTGACCTCCGGCACCACCTCCGTCCCCAAGGCGTTCACCCGCTCGCGGCGGTCCTGGCAGGAATCGTTCGACGCCTCCATTGAATTCTTCGGCCTGGCGC
>JBKPJW010000362.1:0-1093 GCA_046730875.1 Actinomycetota bacterium
ACCACCCCTTCATCTCCGGCCGGCCGTCCAAAGCCGTGGCCCTGGAACAGCTGATGGACCGGGTCAAGTCCATGGACGGCATGTGGGTCACCACCATGGAGAAGATCGCGCAACACACGCGCGACTCCGTCGAGGAGGTCCACACCCATGCGCGCATTGCCGTGCCCGGGTTCCCGGACACCGGCGCACGGTTCACGCCGGCCGCCGTGCGGCAGCCCCAAGGAGCCCCGGCCCGGCGCGGGGTCTAAGGCACAATTCGGCCCCAGAAATACAGGTCCCCGGCGCGGCCACTCAAAGGTGGCTGTGCCGGGGACCTTTGTGCGCGACGCCAGGTCTCAGCGGCAAACGGGGCGTTTAGCCGGTCTTGGCCATCGCGTAGGCCACGGTGGCGTAGGCCAGGGCGCCCGACATTTCCTGGAGCAGTTCCGGGTTGGTGTTGGCGATGGTGTCACAGGCCTCGTGGTAGCAGGGATCAAGGACCTTGCCGGCCACACCGCCAAAGGACCGCGCCTGGGCCTGGGACTTCTTCTTCTCGTCGCCGGTGAACAGCCCGCCGCCGGGAATGCCGGCCGAGAGGAAGGCATCGTAGTCGGAGCCGCCGTCAAAGGGCGTGGTCTCGGCCGGCAGCGCGTTCTCCTGGAAGTAGCGGAACAGGATGTCCTCGATCGCCTTGGATCCGGCCGGGCCGGCGTGGCCGAAATCCGACCCGTCCCCGTCATGCACGGACCGCACGCCGTTGGGCGAGGCCGCCATGTCCACGTTCAGGTTCGCCGCGGTCTGGCCGATCTCGGCCTGGCTGAGTTCGTCGACGTAGTGCTGGGACCCGTACAGCCCGTCCTCTTCCCCGCCCCAGAACGCAAACCGGACCCGGTTGGCCGGGGTGATCCCGGCTTCCTTCATCCACCGCGCGGTCTCCAGGACCGCCGCCACGCCGCTGGCGTTGTCGTTGATGCCCGGGCCCTCCTGCACGGAGTCCAGGTGCGCGCCCACCACCACGGTGTGCCCGGCGTCGCCGCCGGTGTCGGCGAGGATGTTGAAGGACTCCACCCGCGCCTTGCCCCGGCCATCCCCCCTAAAGGAGAAGGTCTGCCGC
>JBKPJW010000363.1:0-2192 GCA_046730875.1 Actinomycetota bacterium
GGCGAACAGTCCGCAGGATGCCAGCGACGCCGCAAGGACGACCGCCATGGCAACGGCCATCATCCGGTCACGCGGCAAGGCTGCGCTGTTCCCCATGGGGCCATCCTACGATGCGAACAGCACAACACCCCCGTGCCGCCGTTGAGAACCCGCGCCCTGCATGAAAGAGTCACTTCATGACCAATCCCCTCCTGAGCCCCAGCACCCTGCCCTACGGCCTGCCGCCCTTCGCGGACATCGAGGACGCCCACTACGGCGAGGCCGTGGAGGCAGGCCTGGCCGAGCATCTGTCCGAAATCCAGGCCATCGTGAATGACCCGGAGGCCCCGTCCTTCGAGAACACCGCCCTGGCCATGGAGCGCACCGGCAGGCTCCTGGAACGCGCAGTCGCGTCCTTGTTCACGCTGGTTTCGGCGGATGCCTCGGATGCCATCCAGGAACTCGAAACCCGCCTTTCCCCGCTCCTTGCCGCCCACCAGGATGCCGTATACCTCAACCGCGGGCTCTACGAACGCTTCGCGGCGCTGGAAACCGAGAGCCTTGACGCGGAGTCCGCCCGGCTGGTGGAGGAATACCTCAAGGAGTTCCGGGCGTCAGGTATCCAGCTCGACGACGCCGGCCAGGAACGGCTGAAGGACGTCAATGCCGAGCTTTCCCGGCTCGGCACCGAGTTCGGCCAGCGCGTCAAGGAAGGAATGAAGTCCGCCGCCCTGCTGCTGGACGACGCCGCCGACCTCACCGGGCTGCCCGCCGACGACGTCGCCAGCGCCGCCGAGGCCGCTCGCGTTGCCGGGCACGAGGGCAAGTTCCTGCTGACCCTGATCCAGCCCAGCAACCAGCCCGCCATGGCTGCGCTGACGAACCGGGATGTCCGCCGGCGTCTGTACGAGGCCTCGATCGGCCGCGGCAGCGACGGGGGCAGCTTCGATGTGCTCGACCTGGTCAAGGACATGGTCCGGCTCCGCGCCGAGAAGGCCGCCCTTCTGGGCTTCGCGAACTTCGCCGAACTCAGCGTGGACCGGCAGACGGCACCGGATTTCCAGGCCGTGCAGGCCATGATGAGCCGGCTGGCCCCGGCCGCTGTCCGCAACGCTGACGCGGAGGCCGAGGCGCTGGCCCAAGCCGCCGGTCACCCGCTCGAGGCCTGGGACTGGGCGTACTACTCGGCCAAGGTCAAGCGCGAGCGGTATGCCGTGGACGAGCAGGCCCTGCGCCCGTACTTTGAGCTGGGCCGGGTTTTGAACGACGGTGTTTTCTTCGCCGCGAACGCCCTGTACGGCGTCACGTTCCACGAACGCGCCGATCTCGCCGGCTACCACCCGGACGTGCGGGTGTGGGAGGTGAAGAATTCCGACGGCACGGACCTGGGCCTGTTCCTGGGCGACTACTACACCCGGGACACGAAGCGCGGCGGCGCGTGGATGAATTCCCTCGTGGAGCAGTCCGGGCTGCTCAACACCCGTTCTGTGGTGATCAACAACCTCAACATCTCCAAGCCGCCGGCCGGCGAGCCCACCCTGCTCACGCTGGATGAACTCCGCACCACGTTCCACGAGTTCGGCCATGCCCTGCACGGCCTGTTTTCCGCCGTCACCTATCCGCGGTTCTCCGGCACCAACGTGCCGCGGGACTTCGTGGAGTACCCGTCGCAGGTCAACGAAATGTGGATCATGTGGCCTGAGGTGCTGGCCAACTATGCCCGGCACCATGCCACCGGCGAGCCCCTGCCGCAGGAAACCGTGGATAAACTCAACGCCGCGCAGCTCTGGGGCGAAGGCTTCGGCACCACGGAATACCTCGGCGCGGCCCTGCTGGACCTGGCGTGGCATGTCCTGGACGGCGACCAGATCCCGGACGATGTCCTCGCGTTCGAGGCGAAGGCATTGGCTGCGGCCGGGGTGGCGCACAGGCTCATCCCGCCGCGCTACCGCACCGGCTACTTCCAGCACATCTTCGCGGGCGACTCGTACGCCGCCGGCTACTACTCCTACATCTGGAGCGAAGTCCTTGACGCCGACACCGTGGAATGGTTCAAGGAAAACGGCGGCCTTAGCCGCACCAACGGCGATTTCTTCCGCGCCGAGCTGCTTGCCCGCGGCAACAGCAGGGAGCCACTGGAGTCCTTCCGTAGCTTCCGCGGCCGGGACGCGGACCTCGGCCCGCTCCTGAAGCGCCGCGGCCTGGACTAACCC
>JBKPJW010000364.1:0-21913 GCA_046730875.1 Actinomycetota bacterium
GGACCAGGAAGCCGCTGCGGACGCGCTGTCCGAGATCATCGCCGCGTTCCCGGTGTACCGCAGCTACCTCCCCGAGGGCGCGGACGTCCTCCGGGAGGCCTGCGAGCTGGCCGTCCGGCGCCGCCCGGACCTTGGCCACGCCGTCGAAACGCTCCTGCCGCTGCTCCTCCAGGCGGGGCCCGGCGCGGAACTCGGGATCCGCTTCCAGCAGACGTCCGGCATGGTGATGGCCAAGGGCGTGGAAGACACCGCGTTCTTCCGTTACACCCGGTTGGGCACGCTGACGGAAGTAGGCGCCGACCCCACGGAGTTCGCCGTTGCCCCGGAGGAGTTCCACACCCGGATGGCCCGCCGTCAGGCCAAGCTCCCCTTGTCCATGACCACCCTCAGCACCCACGACACCAAGCGCAGCGAGGACACCCGCGCCCGGATCTCGGTCCTCGCGGAGCTGGCGCCGGAATGGCAGGCGTCCCTGCAGCGGCTGCAGAAGCTGGCGCCCCTGCCTGACGGGCCGCTGGCCAACCTGCTGTGGCAGGCCGTCGCCGGGGTCTGGCCCGCGGACCGCGACCGCTTGCAGTCCTACGCGCAAAAAGCCGCCCGCGAGGCCGGGAACTCGACCAACTGGCTCGACCCCGACGAGGCCTTTGAGGCGAAACTGTCGGCCGCCGTCGACGCCGCGTTCGACAACCCGGGGGTGACAGCCGAGCTGGAGTCCCTCGTGGCGCTGCTGGCGCCGTACGGGGCCGTCAACTCGCTGGGTGCCAAGCTCGTGCAGCTCACCATGCCCGGGGTGCCGGACGTGTACCAAGGCACCGAGTTCTGGGACCGTTCCCTGACCGACCCGGACAACCGGCGGCCGTTCGACTTCGGCGCGCGCCGGCGCGCCCTCGCCGCGCTCGACGCCGGCGAGCGTCCGGCGTCGTTCCTGGACGACGCAGCGAAACTGCTCGTCACCTCGCGTGCCCTGCGGCTGCGGCGGGACCGGCCGGAGCTGTTCACCGGCTACACGCCGGTCTCGGCCACCGGCTCCGCCGCTGCGCACCTGCTGGCCTTTGACCGCGGTACCGGCGCAGCTCCCGGCGCGCTGACGCTCGCCACCCGGCTGCCCCGCGGCCTCGAGCAGCGCGGCGGATGGCAGGACACCACCATCACGCTTTCGGCGGCCATGACGGACGAGCTCACGGGCACGACCTTCGGCCCGGGACCCGTGGCCGTCGCCGAAATTCTGGGCGACTACCCGGTGGCCCTGCTGGCCCCGGCCGCCTAAAAGTACGTACTGAATCACCGATAGGGGACGGATATGAACAGGCCTGCACACGGAAGCGCACGCTTCGATCTCTGGGCGCCGGCGGCGGGCACCGTCACACTGCTCGCCGCCGGCCAGCAGTACCCGATGAGCCGCCGCGGCCCCGAGGGCGAGGGCTGGTGGACTGCCGCCGGGGCGCCGACCGCCGGAGACGTGGACTACGCGTACCTGGTGGACGGGGATTCCACACCGTTGCCGGACCCGAGGTCCCGGCGCCAGCCCGCCGGCGTGCACAGCCTCTCCCGCACGTTCGACGCCGCAGACCACCAGTGGGCCGACGGCCAGTGGACGGGACGTGAGCTAAAGGGCGCCGTCATCTACGAACTCCACGTGGGCACCTTCACGCCGGAGGGAACGCTGGACGCCGCGGCCGGGAAGCTGGGGTACCTGGCGGAGCTGGGCATCGACTTCGTGGAGCTGCTGCCGGTCAACGGGTTCAACGGCACGCACAACTGGGGCTACGACGGCGTCCTCTGGTACGCCGTCCACGAAGGCTACGGCGGACCCGCCGCGTATCAGCGCTTCGTGGACGCCGCCCACGCCGCCGGCCTGGGCGTCATCCAGGACGTGGTCTACAACCACCTCGGCCCCAGCGGGAACTACCTCCCACGGTTCGGGCCCTACCTCAAATCCGGGGAGGGCAACACCTGGGGCGACTCCGTCAACCTGGACGGACCGGAGTCGGACGAGGTCCGCCGCTACATCCTGGACAACGCCGCCATGTGGCTGCGGGACTACCACGTGGACGGGCTGCGGCTGGACGCGGTGCACGCGTTCAAGGACGAGCGTGCCGTGCACCTGCTGGAGGACTTCGGCGCCCTCGCGGACGAAATATCCGCGGAAACCGGGCGCCCCGCCACGATGATCGCCGAATCGGACCTGAACAACCCGCGCCTGCTCTATCCCCGCGACACCAACGGCTACGGGCTGGCCGGGCAGTGGAGCGATGACTTCCACCACGCCGTCCACGCCAATGTCAGCGGCGAAACCACGGGCTACTACGGCGACTTCGGCTCGCTGGGGGCGCTGGCCAAGGTCCTGGAGCGCGGTTTCTTCCACGACGGCAGTTACTCCAGCTTCCGCGCCCGCCACCACGGCCGGCCCATCAACCCAGCCCAGGTCCACCCCGCCGCGCTGGTGGTCTGCAGCCAGAACCACGACCAGATCGGCAACCGGGCCACCGGGGACCGGCTGTCCCAGACCCTGGGCTACGGGCCGCTGGCGCTCGCCGCGGTCGCCACGCTGACCTCGCCGTTCACGCCCATGCTGTTCATGGGCGAGGAATACGGCGCCACCACCCCGTGGCAGTTCTTCACCTCGCACCCGGAACCGGAACTGGGCAAGGCCACCGCCGAGGGCCGGATCAAGGAGTTTGAGCGGATGGGCTGGGACCCCGCCGTCGTGCCCGATCCTCAGGACCCGGCGACCTTCACCCGGTCCAAGCTCGACTGGGCCGAGGCCTCCGCGGGGGACCACGCCCGCCTCCTGGAGCTGTACCGGGCGCTGATCGCGCTGCGCCGCACCACGCCGGACCTGACCGAACCCGGCTTCGAGGACACCGCTGTGCGCTTCAGCGAGGACGAGGGCTGGCTCCTGCTGCGGCGGGGCAGCACGGAAGTGGCGATGAACTTCTCCGCCGAGGCGCGCCAGCTTCCGGTCTGCGGGGGCACCGTCGCTTTGGCCACCGACGACGGCGTCCGGCTGGACCCGGCGTCCGGCGCCGAGGCGTCTCCCGGCAGGGAGCCTTCCGGCGGCCGGCTCGAGCTGCCCGGCCGCAGCGCCGCGATTCTCACGAACTAGGGATTCGCTTCAACTACATTTCCACCGACTAAGGAATGACGCATGACCTACTTGGCAGCTGACACCCGCTACGACTCCATGCCCTACCGCCGCGTGGGGCGCAGCGGCCTGAAGCTCCCGGCCATCTCGCTGGGCCTGTGGCACAACTTCGGCGACGACAAGCCGTTCGAGACCCAGCGCGCCATCCTGCGCCGCGCCTTCGACCTCGGCGTGACCCACTTCGACCTCGCGAACAACTACGGGCCGCCCTACGGCAGCGCCGAGACCAACTTTGGCCGCCACTTCAAGGACGACTTCAGGCCGTACCGCGACGAGCTCATCATCTCCAGCAAGGCCGGCTACGACATGTGGCCCGGCCCCTACGGCAACTGGGGCTCCCGCAAGTACCTGCTGGCCAGCCTGGATCAGTCGCTGGGCCGGATGGGCCTGGATTACGTGGACATCTTCTACAGCCACCGCCCGGACCCCGAGACGCCGATGGAAGAGACCATGGGCGCCCTGGACCAGGCGGTGCGCTCCGGCAAGGCGCTCTACGCCGGCATTTCGTCCTACACCGCGGAACAGACCATCGAGGCGGCGCGGATCCTCAAGGAACTCGGCACCCCGCTGCTGATCCACCAGCCCAGCTACTCCATGCTCAACCGCTGGACCGAGGACGGCAGCCCCAACCTCTACGAGGCACTGGAGCAGGTGGGCGCGGGGTCCATCGCGTTCTCGCCGCTGGCCCAGGGGATGCTCACCGACCGCTACCTCCAGGGCATCCCTGCCGACTCCCGCGCCGCCCAGGACAAATCCCTGGACCAATCCATGATCAGCGAGGACAACCTTGACCGGGTGCGGGGACTCCACGCGGTTGCCGAGGGCCGCGGGCAGACGCTCGCGCAGCTGGCCATCGCCTGGATCCTGCGCGAGCAGGGCAAGGGCTCGTCCGTAACTTCCGCGCTGGTTGGCGCGTCCAGCGTCCGGCAGCTCGAGGACAGCCTGGCCGCCGTGAACAACCTGGAGTTCACGGCCGACGAGCTGGACGCAATAGATGAGTTCGCCGTCGAATCCGACATCAACCTGTGGGCCCACAAGTAGCCGGACCCTGCGCGCGTCACATTTTTGCCGGGGCCGCCGGGAACAAACGCGGCCCCGGCGCTGTTCGCTAGACTACTAAGGGCGCCTCACCGCGCCGTGTCCGCCTGCCGCCGCCGCACACCAGTGCGGCCGCGCCGGTCACCGTTGTCCTCAAAGGAGTTCCGTGTCTTCACATCCGATTCGTGTTGCAATCGTCGGCGTAGGTAACTGCGCCGCTTCGCTGGTCCAGGGTGTCCAGTACTACAAGGATGCCGACCCCAAGGCCACGATTCCCGGCCTGATGCACGTCGAGTTCGGCCAGTACCACGTCGGCGACGTCGAGTTCGTTGCCGCGTTCGACGTCGACGGCAAGAAGGTGGGCCAGGACCTGTCGTCCGCCATCCTGGCCAGCGAAAACAACACCATCAAGATCGCCGACGTCCCGCCGGCCGGTGTTACCGTCCAGCGCGGCCACACCCTGGACGGCCTCGGCAAGTACTACCTCGAGACCATCGAGCAGTCCCCGGAGGAGCCGGTCGACGTCGTCCAGGCCCTCAAGGACGCCAAGGTTGACGTCATGGTCTGCTACCTGCCCGTCGGTTCCCAGGAAGCCGCCGAGTTCTACGCCCAGTGCGCCATCGACGCCGGCGTGGCGTTCGTCAACGCCCTGCCGGTGTTCCTTGCCGGCACCAAGGAGTGGGCGGACAAGTTCACCGCCGCGGGCGTGCCGATCGTGGGTGATGACATCAAGAGCCAGATCGGTGCCACCATCACGCACCGCGTCATGGCCAAGCTGTTCGAGGACCGCGGCGTCACCCTGGACCGCACGTACCAGCTGAACGTCGGCGGCAACATGGACTTCAAGAACATGCTGGAACGCGACCGCCTCGAGTCCAAGAAGATCTCCAAGACCCAGGCCGTCACCTCCAACGTCGAGGCTGAGCTCGCCGCCAAGGACGTCCACATCGGCCCGTCCGACTACGTTCAGTGGCTCGATGACCGCAAGTGGGCCTTCGTGCGTCTCGAGGGCCGCAACTTCGGCGACGCTCCGGTGTCCCTGGAGTACAAGCTCGAAGTCTGGGACTCGCCCAACTCCGCCGGCGTGATCATCGATGCCATCCGTGCCGCCAAGATCGGCCTGGACCGCGGCATCGGCGGCCCGCTGGTCTCTGCGTCCAGCTACTTCATGAAGTCCCCGCCGGAGCAGTTCAACGACGACCTCGCCCGTGAAAAGGTCGAGGCCTTCATCCGCGGCGACCTGGAGCGCTAACCCCCTCCCGCCTCCTGGTTGCCCTATCACTTACGGTCCCTAAACCTCCGTTTTGGCCGCTGTACGTGATAGGGCAACCGGCGTTTAACGGCCAGACAGGGCGGCGCTGACCCTGCGCACCGCCCCGCGGAAGTCGGTGGCCAGATCGTCGGCGTTGAACTTGAAATAGCGCCAGCCTGCAGCGTTGAACGTTTCGTCGCGGTGGTTGTCGCGGGACTGCTGCTCGCGCGTCAGGTGGTGGCCGCCGTCGTACTGAATGGCTATCCGCTGCTTTCGGTACCCGAGGTCCGCGGCCGGTGAATACGGGTCCTCAGGGACTATCCGGAGCTGTAGTTCGGGCTCGGGGAGTCCGGAAGCGGTCAACGCCAGGCGCAGGAAGGTTTCCGGGGCGGAATCGGCGCCTGGGCGGATGAGCTCAGCTGCCAGCCGCGCTTTCACAATGCCCTGCAGCTTCGGGTGGCGGCGCAGCATCGCCTCGAGGTCGGGAAGGGTGGCCCACGGCTCTGCCCGATCCTCCAGACCGGGGTGCGGCCGGCGGAGCAGTTGGTCGCCCACGGCCACTAGGTCCTCAAGCGGCAGCATGCCGGACAGATCCAGCCACGTCCGGGCCGGGGTGGAAATCCGGATGCCATCCCAAACCATGACCTCGTCGTCGAACGCGAGCACGGTGTGACCGACCACGCCCTTGCGCCGGACCGGGGGTAGAACTTTCGGTTTGCTCAAATGAAGTTCCCGGCAGCCGCGAAACCATGACGGGAGCCACAGCCCGAGCAGGACGGCGGCCGTGATGTGCGAAATCCAGGCGCCTGGCGTCGCCGCGGAGAGGGCACGGGCCAGGCCGCGGATTTCAAAGTCCCAGTTTGCCGGCAGGTAGAGCAGCCGCCCCGACGGGGTGAGATCGGCGGCGCGGAGCCGGGCCGAGCTGAGGTTCGCGGCCCGCGCCTCGTAGACGGTGAAGGGTGCGGTTGAAAGACGGAGCGGCAGAGGTTCAGGTGGGCGCATGCGGACCATTGTTGTCCGAACGAGCCAAACCCGCGGAGGTTATCCACACCCGCCGGATGCGCTATCGGTTGTGGGCCTTAAACCCTCGGAATGGCAGCGACAACTGATAGCGCAACGGGGGAGGCTTAGAAGAGGCCGACGGGGTTGCCGGCGTCGTCGACGTCCATCCGCATGGCTGCCGGGACCTTGGGCAGGCCAGGCATGGTCATGACCGCGCCGGTGAGCGCCACGATGAAGCCCGCGCCGGTCTTGGGGATGAGGTCCCGGACGTGGATGGTGAAGCCTTTGGGGGCTCCGAGCCGGGTGGCGTCGTCGGTGAAGGAGTACTGGGTCTTCGCCATGCACACCGGCATCCCGGACCAGCCGTTCTTCTCGATCTCCGCCAGCCGTTTGAGCGCGGGGACGGAGAAGTCAACGCTGTCGGCGCCGTAGACCTCCTGCACGATGGCGCGGATCTTGTCCTCGACGGACATGTCCAGCGGGTATAGGTGCCGGAAGCTGTGCGGCGCCTCGATCGCGGCCGCCACCTTCGCCGCGAGCTCGTCCCCGCCGTCGCCGCCTCCGCCGCGGCCCCAGACGTCGGCCACCGCGGCCTGGACACCCTCCGCCGCGCACCACTCAAGCAGCCAGCCCAGCTCCTCGGCCGTGTCGGTGGCGAATTTGTTGACCGCGACCACCGGGGTGATGCCGAACTTTTCGACGTTGCGGATGTGCCGCTGCAGATTGGCGACGCCGGCGGCCAGCGCCTCCACATTGGGCTCCTTGAGCCGGTCCTGCGCCACGCCGCCGTGCATCTTCAGCGCCCGGACGGTGGCCACGAGGACGACGGCGGATGGGGCGACGTCGGCCGTCCGGGCCTTGATGTCCATGTACTTCTCGGCGCCGAGGTCCGCGCCGAACCCGGCCTCGGTGACCACGATGTCCGCCAGGCTGCGGGCCGTCTGCGTGGCGATGAGGGAGTTGCAGCCGTGGGCGATGTTGGCGAAGGGCCCGCCGTGCACCAGGGCCGGGGTGCCGGCGATGGTCTGCACGAGGTTGGGCTTGATCGCGTCTTTGAGCAGCATGGTCAGGGCGCCCTGGACGCCCAGATCGGCCACGGTGACGGGCCGGCGGTCGTAGGTGTACCCGAAAGTGATCCGGCCCAGCCGCCCGCGCAGGTCGTTCAGATCCGTGGCAAGGCAGAACACGGCCATGATCTCCGAGGCCACGGTGATGTCGAAGCCGTCCTGCCGCGGGACGCCCTGGGCAGGCCCGCCGAGGCCCACCACCACCTCGCGCAGGGCGCGGTCGTTCATGTCCAGGACCCGCTTGAAGGTCATCCGCCGGGGGTCGATGTTGAGTTCGTTGCCCTGGAAGATGTGGTTGTCCACGAGGGCCATCAGGGCGTTGTTCGCCGAGGTGATCGCGTGGAAGTCACCGGTGAAGTGCAGGTTGATCTGGTCCATCGGCAGCACCTGGGAATAGCCGCCGCCGGTGGCGCCGCCTTTCATGCCGAGGATGGGCCCGAGCGAGGGTTCGCGCAGCGCGATCATCACGTTGTGCCCGGCGCGGGCCAGGGAATCTGCGAGCCCGACCGTTGTGGTGGACTTGCCCTCGCCTGCGGGTGTGGGGGACATCGCAGAGACGAGGACCACCTTGCCGGCGGCGCGCCTGGGACTGCCCGTGGTGTCCCCGCCAACGGCTTCCGCCGTGATGCCCAGCTTCGCCGGATCGATCTTGGCCTTGTAGGGTCCGTAGAGCTCCAGCGCGTCCGGATTGATGCCGGCGGCCGCGGCGACCTCCACGATCGGCTTCATGATTGCCCGCCGGGCAATCTCCAGGTCGCTGGGTACGTTGTTCCCGGCAGTGGTGGTCTCAGACATCTTTGTCCTTCGGCTCGTGGCGTCGGCGGGCGTCCCCGTCCGGTGTCGCCGGCCGGGGTCTGGAGCGGGGTCGGGGCGGGTCGGTTCAGGGTATGTGGCCCACCGGGATGGGCACCGTTCCAAAATACTGGCTCACTGCGGTGTGGTAACTCTCAAGCGTGATCGCGGCGGTGCGCTGCCAGCCGAAATCCTGGGCGTGCAATGCGGCGGCGCGGCCCATGTCGGTGCGCGTCTGGGGATCGTCGAAGAGCGCTTCGAGGGCGTCCGCCCAGTCACTGGCCTTGTGGCCCTCGACCAGCATGCCCGTGAACCCGTCCCTGACGGCCCGGGACAGGCCGCCAACCTTCGTGGCGAGCACGGGCGTCCCGCAGGCCTGCGCCTCCATGGCCACCAGGCCGAAGGACTCGCTGTAGGAGGGCATCACCACGACGTCGGCCGACCGGTACCAGCCGGCCAGCTTCGGGGCGCTGACCGGCGGATGGTGCGTAACGACGTCGTCCATCCCGGCGGCGCTGATCAGCGATTTGAGGTTGAAGTCCTTGGCGCCGCTGACGGCCCCCAGGATTGTCAGCTGCAGGTCGATGTCCGGTCGCCGGGACCGCAGGAGCGCCGCGGCCTTGATCAGGATCTGCGGACCCTTGAGCCGCTGGATCCTGCCCGCGAACAGCAGATGGAACTTACCGGGTGCGATGCCGTGCTTGGCCCGGGCGCGGTTCCTGAAGGACGGGGTGAAGACGTCCAGATCCACGCCCGGCGGTGCGACGTCGATGCGGTCGATGTCGGCGTTGTAGTGCGAAACCAGCTCTGCCGCCTCGGCGGTGGTGTTGGCGACCAGCCGGGTGGCGCCGTCGACAATCTGGTGCTCGCCGTCCTCACGCCGCCGCGGCTCAGGCTGCTCGCCGGATTCCAAGAGCTGGTTCTTAACCTTGGCCATCGTGTGCATGGTGTGGACGAGGGGCAGCCGCCACAGCTCCGAGAGTTCCAGCCCGGCCACCCCTGAGACCCAGTAGTGGGAATGGATGATGTCGTACCGGCCGTGCGGCTGGAGGTGACGGATCCGATCGATCTCCGCGACCATGTGGTGCAGCAGTTCCGGGAGCTCCTCCTTGGGCAGCTTCCGCGGCGGGCCGGCCAGGACGTTGTGCACGCACACGCCCGGGAACGGATGTTCGACGGCGGGCTGCTCGGCCGACGTGGACCGCGTGAAGATCTCGACCTCGACGCCGGTCTCCGCGAGGGCCGCGGCCAGCGCCCGGACGTACACGTTCATGCCCCCGGCGTCGCCGGAGCCGGGCTGCTCCATCGGCGAGGTGTGCAGGGAAAGGAAGGCAACACGGCGGATCAGCGACACGGTTCCCCTTCCTCTGCAGACTGCAACTCGATAAAACATTACTCCTGAAGTCCAGGCCGGTTCACAGGCCGAGTGCGGGTGCATGTCCGGGCCGGCTGCGGGGCCGGTTCCCGAGGCCTTCAGCCGCCCGGCACCGGGTCACGTGGGCCTACACGTGATGTGCCGCAGGCTGCAGGTAGAACCGTCCGCTGCCCGCGCGGATCCTCACCGTTATCCGGGGTCACCGCTCGCCGAAATCACCGCCATCCGGGGCCGCCTCTCGCCGCGTCCCTACCGTCCGCCGTGCCAGAGCCGTCCCAGCTCGGGGAACGCGGCTTCGTATCCGGCGAGCAGTTTGCCGGCAAGGGCGTCCGAATCCACGAGCGGATGCCGGGCGAACGCGGCGAGGGCTGCCTCCCGCCGGCCGGTCGTCGCCGCTTCCACGACGAGCCGTTCGACGTCCTTGACGCGCCGCATCAGCTCTAGTTGCGCCGGTCCCGGGCGATCCTGCAGGACCGGGGCAGCGCCGGCGGGCGTCACCCTGCAAGGAACCTCGACGACGGCGTCCGCCGGCAGGCCGGGCACCGCAGGCACCATCGGCTCGGCGGACCCGGCGCCGGTGTCCGATACCGGGGCGGGGACGGTGTTGACTGTGTTGAGGATCAGGTCCGCCGCGCCGCCTCCGGAGAGGGCGCGCATGGCCGCCAGGGCCACCCGTTCGTACCCGCCGCCGGCGAGGTCGGTCTCGTCCCGGTGTTCGCCCGTGGCGCGGGCTTCGGCGAGGTAGCCTTCTTCGCGTGACCGGCGGGCGGCCTCCCAGAGCGCGAAAGCGTCCGGTCCGGCGTCGGCCAGCCGTGGATAGAGAGCGGCCTGCTGCCGGGCGATGGATTCCCCCCGGGTCAGGTCTGCGCCGCGCATGCCGGCCACCGCGCGAGCCGTGTCGTAGTAGTAGAAGAGGTACTCGTTCGGCAGGCAGCCAAGGCTGGCCAGGAACGCGGGCGGGAACAGCCGGCCTTCTTCGAATTCCGCCAGCGCCGCAGGGTTCGCCAGCAGTTCCGGAAGGGCATCCCGGCCGTCGGACTCCAGACGGTAGAGCCAGCCGAGGTGGTTCAGACCGTAGTAGCCGACGCCGTCGAGCCTGCCTTCCGCCAGCGCGACGCCGGCGGCCCGCGCCGCGCGGTGCGCCAGACCGCCGGCGGAGTCGCAGATCCCGATCACCCTCGGCCCGAGCACCGGGACGAGGGCCTCGGTGACCATGCCGGCGGGATTCGTGAAATTGAGCAGCCATGCCTCGGGGCAGCGACGCCGCATTTCCTCCGCGAGCCGCAGCATCGGCGGAATGGACCGCAGGGCGTAGGAGATGCCGCCGGGGCCGGTGGTTTCCTGGCCCAGGAGTCCCAGGTCCAGGGCGACCCGCTCGTCGGCGGTCCGGCCGGCGGTGCCGCCGGGCCGGATGGCGGCGAAGACCATGTCGGCGCCGTCGAGCGCCTCGGCGAGGGAGGACACGGCGCGGACCTGGGGCCCGGCACCGGGCGGACCCTGCCGGGCAAGGGAGGCCAAGACCGCCTCGATGGCCGCCAGCCGGGAGGCGTCGACGTCGTAGAGCACCAGCTCCCGCACCAGCCCCGCGAAGGGGCCGGCAGAAAGCGCCCGGTAAATGAGGGGAACCCGGAACCCGCCCCCGCCGGCGATCGTGAGCCGCATGCGGACAGTCTATTCGCCGCCGGCCGGGCCCCGCTTCCCGCGGTTTCCCTCGACGGCGGTACAGCGTAGTGTGCGGTGTATGGACGCGAACCCGGCGCGGCGCTTTGACCCGCTGTCTGCCGTCCGCAGCACGGCGGCGGACGGGTTCGACCTGCTCCTGACCGGCACCGTATTCCAGGACATTATTTTCACCGGGCTGCCGCACGCACCGGAGCCCGGAACGGAAATCTGGAGCGACGGCATGGGCAGCTGCCCCGGCGGTGTCGCCAACCAGGCCATCGCCGCGTCCAGGCTGGGACTGCGCACCGTGCTCGCCGCCGCGTTCGGCGACGACGGCTACGGCGACTACAACTGGAAGATCCTGGCCGCCCAGGAACACGTGGACCTGTCCCTGTCCCGGAGGGTGCCGGGCTGGCATTCGCCCGTCACGGTGTCCCTCAGCGTGGAGAAGGACCGGTCCATGGTGACGCACGGACACCCGGCGCCGGTGTCCTCCACCGAACTGATCGGATGTCCGCCACCGGCGCTCGCCGCCGTTGCCGAGCTGGGGGAGGAGCTCGAACCGTGGGCCCTGGACGCGCATACGAGTGGCGTCCGGCTGTTCGGCGACGTCGGCTGGGACCCCACGGGCGCCTGGTCCTCGACCCGGCTGGATAACCTGAAGTACTTCCACGCCTTCATGCCCAACCAGCACGAGGCCATGAACTTTACGGGCCGCGACGACCCGTGGTCCGCGCTGTACTCCCTCGCGGACCGGGTGCCGGTAGCGGTGGTCACCCTCGGCGCCCAGGGGTCCATGGCCGTGGATTCGGAAACGGGGGAGGAGGAGTGGGTCCCGTCCCTGCCCGTCCGGGCCTACGACCCCACCGGTGCCGGCGACTGCTTCGGGGCTGCCTTCATTGTGGGCTGCCTGGCCGGCTGGCCGCTCGGAGACCGGCTCCGCTTCGCCAATCTGTGCGCCGCCCTCGCCGTGCAGGAGGTCGGCGGTTCGCTCGCCGCACCCGGCTGGGGCGACATTGCCGACTGGTGGCAGCGGGCCAACGCCCGGAAGGAACGGCAGGGCAGTCAATGGCTCCGCCGCTACCGCTTCCTGGAAGAAATCGTGCGCGATGTCCCGCCCGGGGCGCAACGTCGGGCGACGGCGACGATCGCGCACCTGTCCGACGCGTAGCTGTCCCGCGGGAGGGCCGCTCCGGGTCCGTTCAGCGGTGGACATGTCCTGCTGCCGGGCCTTGGCGTGGGCATGGTTCTGTTGTGCCCGGTCTTTGGCGCGAAGGATGGGCATGTCCCGCGGGAGGGCCGCTCCGGGTCCGTTCAGCGGTGGACATGTCCTTTTGCCGGGCCTTGGCGTGGGCAGGTTCCTGTTGTGCCCGGTTCTTGGCGCGAAGGATGGGCATGTCCCGCGGGGAGGAAGGGCATGTCCAGTGGTGAACGGGACAGCGGATTATTCGGCCCGCGGCGCCGCCCCTAGAATCGTTAAGTGACTTACCAAGCAGCAACAGGCGATCTCCTGCCCGATTCGGCGGCAACGCCGGTCCGCGCGGAGGAACGCTCGGCAGTAATCGACCTCGACGCCATCCGGCACAACGTCCGCCACCTCGCAGCGGTAGCCTCACCCGCGAAGATCATGGCCGTGGTCAAGGCCGACGCCTATGGGCACGGCGCCGTCCAGGTGGCCCGGGCCGCCCTCGGCGCAGGGGCCAGCTGGCTGGGCGTCGCCCACATCTCCGAGGCCCTCGCCCTGCGCGCCGCGGGGATCGAGGCGCCGCTGCTGGCCTGGCTGCACACCCCGGACAGCAACTTCGCCGCCGCCGTGGCCGCCGGCATCGACATCGGCTGCTCGGGCTGGGAACTGGACCGGATCGTGGCCGCCGCCCGCGAGCAGGAACGGCCCGCCCGCATCCACCTGAAGGTCGACACCGGGCTCGGCCGCAATGGCGCGCCCCTGGACGCCTGGGACAGCCTCGTGGGTGAAGCGATGGAACATCAGGACCAGGGCCTGCTCCGGGTTGTGGGGATTTTCTCCCACCTGGCCGTCGCCGACGAACCCGAACGGCCTGAAACCGACGAGCAGCTCGCCGCGTTCCGTGAGGTCCTCGCCGTCGCCCAGGATGCCGGCGTTGACCCGGAGGTCCGCCACCTGGCCAACACCCCTGCCACCCTCTCCCGGCCGGACACACACTTTGACCTGGTCCGGGTGGGGCTGGGCCTGTACGGGCTGTCCCCCTTCGAAGGACAGACTCCGGCCGAGCTCGGGCTCCGGCCGGCCATGACGGTCCGGACGAGGGTTTCGCACTGCAAGGACGTGCCCGCCGGGCAGGGCGTCTCCTACGGGCTCAATTACCACACGGACGGGGTCAGCACCCTCGGCCTCATCCCGCTGGGCTACGCCGACGGCGTGCCGCGCATCGCCACCGGTGGCCCGGTCCGGGTCGAGGGCGTGAACTATCCGGTGGTGGGGCGCATCGCGATGGACCAGATGGTGATCGACCTTGGACCCCGCCACGTGTCGGCCGGTGGCCGGAGCATCCTCGGGGCCGAGGCGGTGCTGTTCGGCGACGGCGCCGACGGCGGACCGACGGCCGATGACTGGGCCAGGGCCGCCGGCACCATCAATTACGAGATCGTCACGCGCATCAGCCCCCGGGTACCGCGCCGCTACATCAACGAAGAGCCCTCCACCGGCGAAGAGCGGCCGTGAGCGGGCCCGTGTGGGAACGCAGCCTTGAGGTCCGGACGGCGGCGGAGACGCACGCGCTCGCCGCAGCCCTCGGCGCGGTCCTGGAGGCGGGCGACCTTCTGGTCCTGACCGGCGAACTGGGTGCCGGCAAGACCACCTTCACGCAGGGCCTGGGGGAGGGGCTGGGTGTGCGGCCGGGCATCATTTCGCCGACGTTCGTCCTGGTGCGCATCCACCCCAACCTGCCGGCGGGACCCCGGCCGGGCGGCCCGGACCTGGTGCATGTGGACGCCTACCGGCTGGAGTCCGCCGCCGAAATCGATGACATCGACCTTGAAAACACCATGGACAGCGCCGTGACGGTGGTCGAGTGGGGCCGCGGCCGCGTTGAGCACCTGAGCGACAGCCGGCTCGAGGTGGAACTCCACCGCCCCCGGGGAGGCACCGGAGCCTTGCCCGCCGCGCCCGCGGGCCCGGCCGGAGGACCCCCCGATCCCGCGGTGCTGGACTTCGACACGGACGACGACGACGAACCGCGGACCGTGGTGGTCCGCGGCTTCGGTCCGCGCTGGGCCGAAGCGCCGCCGCTGCCCGGCGTCGGTACCCTGCTCACGAACGAACCCGAGCCCACCAGCGAGCCCGCGCTGCCCGGCGTCGAACCCGTGCCCGCTGCCGGGTCCCTTCCCGAGACCACGACCCAGACCCCGGAACGGAACTCCTGATGCTGATCCTCGCCATCGACACCTCGGCCGTCGCCAGTGCCGCGCTGGTCTCCGATGACGCGCCGGAATCCGTGCTCGCCAGCTTCGCCACCGAAGACACGCGAACCCACGCGGAGGTCCTGGCCCCGGGGATCGACGAGCTCCTGGCCGAGGCCGGCGTCAGCGGCCCCGACGTCGACGCAATCGTCACCGGGGTGGGTCCCGGACCGTTCACCGGGCTGCGCTCGGGCATCGTCACCGCCCGCACGCTCGCCTTCGTCTGGGGCAAGCCGCTCTACGGCGTCATGAGCCTGGACGCGATCGCCCTGGAAGTAGCCGAATCCACCGACTCGGCCGCGGAGTTCATCGTGGCCACCGACGCGCGGCGCAAGGAAGTGTACTGGGCCCGCTACACGCTCTCCGATGCCCAGCTGCCGCGCCTGGCCGACGGCCCGCACGTGGGTTTCGCCGCCGACCTGCCGGACCTGCCCGTCTACGGTGCCGGGGCAGGAATCTACTCCGATGTCGTCAAGGCCGTCGCCGAATTCAGTACCCGCCAGCCGGAGGCCCTCTCGCTGGGCCAGTTCGCACTCGCCCGGCTCGCGGCAGGGGAACAGCTCCTGGACTCCACGCCCCTGTACCTCCGCGAGTCGGACGCCCAGGTGCCCGGACCCCGGAAGCGTGCCCTGTGAGCGCCGAGCACCCTGCACCGCTCCGGCTGCCCGGCGGCGTCACGCTGCGGGACATGGACGCCGCGGACATCCCCGCCGTCCACGCACTGGAACGCCGCCTGTTCCCCGTGGATGCGTGGCCGCTGCAGATGTTCCACGACGAGCTGGCGCAGGGGGACACCCGCCGCTACCTGGTAGCGGAGCTGCACGGCGGCATCGTGGGTTACGCCGGGCTCATGTGCATCGAACCGATCTCGGACGTCCAGACCATCGCCGTGGTGCCCGAGCAGGAAGGCAAGGGCATCGGCTCCGCCCTGCTCACCGAGCTGATCGTGGAAAGCCGCCGCCGCGGCGCCCAGGACGTGCTGCTGGAGGTCAGGGCGGACAACCCCCGGGCGCAGCAGCTCTACCGGCGCTTCGGCTTCGAGCAGATCCACGTCCGGCGCCGCTACTACCGCGACGGCGTCGACGCCCTGATCATGCGGCTCCAGCTGCCCCGCGAACCGCTCAGCCCCCAGCCCAAGGAAGCAGGCCGACCATGAACCGCACCCAGCCGCTCGTGCTCGGCATCGAGTCCTCCTGCGACGAAACCGGCGTCGGCATCGTCCGGGGGACCGCTCTGCTGACGAACACCGTGTCCTCGTCCATGGAGGAACATGTCCGCTTCGGCGGCGTGATTCCCGAGATCGCCTCCCGCGCCCACCTGGACGCCTTCGTCCCCACCCTCGAGGAAGCGCTGGCGGCGGCGGAGGTCACGCTGGCGGACATTGACGCAATCGCCGTCACCTCCGGGCCGGGCCTGGCGGGGGCGCTCATGGTGGGGGTGTGCGCGGCCAAGGCGCTCGCCGTCGCCACCGGAAAACCCCTCTACGCCATCAACCACCTTGTGGCGCATGTCGGCGTCGGGCTCCTCCAGCAGGGCGCCGCGACCGGCGGCGCGACCGGCGGCCCGGTTAGCGACCCGCCGGCGGTCCTGCCGGCGGCCCTGCCGGACAATCTGGGTGCGCTCCTGGTCTCCGGCGGCCACACCGAGATCCTGCGGATCCGGAGCATCACGGACGACGTCGAGCTGCTGGGCTCCACGATCGATGACGCCGCCGGCGAAGCATACGACAAGGTGGCGCGGCTGCTGGGCTTGGGGTACCCGGGCGGTCCGGCCATCGACAAGCTGGCCCGCACCGGCAACGCCAAAGCCATCCGGTTCCCGCGCGGCCTCACTCAGCCGAAGTACATGGGGACCGCCGAGGAACCCGGTCCGCACCGCTACGACTGGTCCTTCAGCGGACTCAAGACCGCCGTCGCCCGCTGCGTGGAGCAGTTCGAGGCGCGCGGCGAGAGTGTTCCCGTGGCGGACATCGCCGCCGCCTTCCAGGAAGCGGTGGTGGATGTGATTACCTCCAAAGCGGTGCTCGCCTGCCGTGAAAACGGCATCACCGAGGTCCTGCTGGGCGGGGGGGTCGCAGCCAACTCACGGCTCCGGCAGCTCACCGAACAGCGCTGCAGTGCCGCCGGGATCCGGCTGACGGTGCCGCCGCTGCCGCTGTGCACGGACAACGGCGCCATGGTGGCGGCGCTCGGGGCGCAGCTGGTGATGGCCGGAGTGAAGCCGAGCGGCATCGGTTTTGCCCCGGATTCCTCGATGCCGGTCACCACCGTCTCCGCCTGAGGTCCCGGTTTCCTGCGGGCCGTCTTCCGCGGGTCCGTCTGCCTGAGTCACGGTCCGTCCGGGGCTTTCTCCCGCCGGGGGCGGCTGTGGCCGGCCGGGGTTAGGCTTCCGGCCCCTGGCGCATTTGCTTGACCAGGTCCAGGACGACGGCGCGCAGGTCCCCGCCGTTCTCGGCGGCAATCCGGCGCTGCCGCTGGTAGCCGGCGCCGCGCTGGATGATCTTTTCGACGTCGGCCAGCTCGGCGCTGCAGCCCAGCTTCGCCGCCACGGGCTCAAGCCGCTGGATTGTCTCGCGCAGGTGCTCTGTGACGAGCTGTTCGTTGCCTGCGGCGTCGAGGATGATGATGGCGTCCAGGCCGTACCGGGCCGCGCGCCATTTGTTTTCCTGGATGTGCCACGGCGGCATCGTGGGAATTGTGCCGCCGTTCTCCAGCGTGGTCGAGAATTCGTCGACGAGGCACTGCGTGAGGGCCGCGATGGCCCCGACGTCCTCGAGGGTGGCCAGGCCGTCACAGATGCGCATCTCGATGGTGCCTAGGGCCGGGACGGGGCGGATGTCCCACCGGATCTCGGAGAGCGTGTCGATCACGCCGGTGGTGAACATGTCCTGCACGTAGGCCTCGTAGTCCTCCCAGCGGGCGAACTGGAACGGCAGGCCGGCGGTGGGCAGCTGCTGGAACATGAGGGCGCGCTGCGAGGCGTAGCCGGTGTCCTCGCCGCCCCAAAACGGGCTGGACGCGGAGAGCGCCTGGAAGTGCGGGAAGTAATTGACCAGGCCGTCCAGAACCGGAAGGACCTTGTCCCGGCTGTCCAGGCCGACGTGAACGTGGACGCCGTAGATGACCATCTGCCGGCCCCACCACTGGGTCCGGTCAATGAGCTTGGCGTAGCGTTCCTTGTCCGTGACGGGCTGCAGCTGGGGCGGGCTGAAGGGGTGGCTGCCGGCGCAAAAGACCTCCACGCCCATGGGATCGGTGACGTCCCGGACCGCCGCGAGCGAGCTGCTCAGGTCCGCCTTCGCTTCCGCCACGGTGGTGCAGATGCCGGTGACGAGCTCCACCGTGTTCAGCAGCAGTTCCTGCTTGATGTGCGGGTGCTCGTCGTCCTCGTTGAGTTCGGGATGCCGGGCGGCGACTCCGCGGAGCACCTGGTTCGCCACAGAGGCCAGTTCACCGGTCTCGGCGTCGACGAGCGCCAGCTCCCATTCCACGCCCAGAGTCGACTGCTTGGATGAAGCGAACTCGATCTTCATGTGGTCCCTTCACTGTTTTTGCTGTCCCGGGCCGTCGTCCTGGCGGGGATGCGCTGGCAACCACTCTCGGACCTGCTCCTGGGCGTGCCACCGGCGGTGTCACGTGCGATTTCCCACACACCAGGGCGCCGGCCGGGCGGCAGGCAGGGTTACGGGTGGTCCAAGTCTAGTGCAGGGGTAGCTTCGGGACGGTGCCAAAGTTGCCGCCGGCGCGTGAGTGTGTTCACAAACGTGGCTGGTCAGCGACGGTTCGCGTGGCGGCCGCGGCCCGCGCCCGTCCTGGCGTTTAATGGAGCTGTGCCCATTCTGAATAAAGACATGACCCTGTGCATCTCGCTCTCGGCCCGGCCGAGCAACAACGGGACGCGGTTCCACAACCACCTCTACGAACAGCTGGGCCTGAACTGGATCTACAAGGCCTTCGCCCCCACCGACCTCGCGCAGGCGATCGCCGGCGTGCGCGGCCTCGCCATCCGCGGCTGCGCGGTTTCCATGCCCTACAAGGAAGACGTGATCGCCCTCGTGGACGTCATGGACCCCTCAGCGAAGGCCATCGATTCGGTCAACACCATCGTCAACGACGGCGGCCGGCTCACCGCCTACAACACCGACTACACCGCGATCGAACAGCTCCTGCAGCGCAACGCCGTCCCCACGGACTACTCGGTGCTGGTCCTGGGCTCCGGCGGCATGGCCAAGGCCACCGTCGCCGCGCTGCGGGATGCCGGCTTCAAGGACGTGACCGTCGTGGCCCGCAATGAAACCGCCGGTCGCGCCCTCGCCGACCAGTACGGGTTCGCGTGGAGCGCCGACCTTGGCTCCGCGAGGTCCGGCACCGGCACGGCCGACATGATCATCAACATCACGCCGATCGGTATGGCCGGCGGACCGGACGCCGAGGCCCTGTCCTTCCCGCAGGAGGTTATCGACGCCGCGAAGGTGGTGTTCGACGTCGTCGCCCTCCCGGCCGAGACGCCGCTCATCAAGGCCGCCCGCGCGGCCGGCAAGGCCGTGATCACGGGCGCCGAGGTAGCCACGATCCAGGCCCTGGAGCAGTTTGTGCTCTACACCGGCATCCGGCCCACCGATGAGCAGATTAAGGCAGCCGAGGATTTCATGCGGGCGCAGTAGCCCGCCGCCGCACTTCGCGGCGCGCCTCGACACCGGGGTTCTGAGGGTCGTGCCGGGTCCTGCCGTGCTCCTGCGCCGACCTGCTAGACCGGCTCCACCGAGATGGCCACCCGGTCCTCGCCGATCCGGGTGAGGACCAGGGTGGCTGATTTCTTCCCTTTGGCCTTTGAACCGGAGGGTTTCCCGCCGGGCAGGAGCTGCTTGCGCAGCTCTTCGGGCGTGACGGCCGTGCCGCGCTTCTTGATGTCCAGGACGCCGATTCCTCGGTCCTTGACCCACGACTTGAGCGCCTTGACGTTGAACGGCATCACCTCCAGGACCTTGTAGGCCCTGGCGAACGGGGTGTCGCGCAATTCCGGGGCGCAGATGTACGCGATGTGTTCGTCCACGAGGTGGCCGTCCAGCTGGAGGGCGACGTCGGCCACGAGCCCGGCGCGGATGACCGCGCCGTCGGGTTCGTACAGATACCCCTCCACGGGACCGACGGGTGCGGTCGGGCCGGCGTTGAAGTCCTCGCCGCTGGTCAGTTCGGCGGCGCCGAGAGGTCCGAGGACCAGGGCTGCGCGCCGCACGCCGGGGCGCCGCACCGCGTTGAACCACAGATCCACCTCGGTGACGTCCCCGCCGACGGAGACCCACTGCGCCTCGCAATCCGCCGGGACGGAATCGTGCGGCATCCCGGGTCCCATCTTCACGCCGACAGCGCGCCCGGAGCCGGCCAGCGACTCCACGAAGGACAGCGGCGGGGAGAAATCCTCCGGATCCCAGATCCGCTTGGTGCCCGAGGTCGACGTGGTGCGCCGGGCGGGATCGAGCCAGACGCCGTCGATCCCCTCAAGCGAAACCGAGGTGGCATCCGAGTGGACCACCGTGGCATTGCGGAACGGGATCAGGTTCATCGTGGCGCACGCGGCCGTGGCCTCGTCCATTTCCACCGCGGTCACCACCAGGTCCATGGACGCCAGGGCCATCGAGTCCGCCCCCAGCCCGCAGCCGAGATCCGCCACGTGGCCGATTCCGGCCTCCACGAACCGCTGCGCGTGCCGGGCGGCCACGGTGAGCCGGGTGGCCTGCTCCAGGCCGGCCTTGGTGAAGATCATCTGCCGGGCGAACTCGCCGAATTTGGCCTCGGCCTTGGTCCGCAGCCGGGACTGGGTGAGCACCGCCGAGACCAGCTCGGGGGAGTGCCCGGCCTTGCGCAACGCCGCGGTGAGGCGGAAGGCCTCGTCCTCACGGTACGGGCCCAGCGACGCCAGCAGCTCCCAGCCCTCGGGGGTGAGGATCGGGGCAATGTGTTCGTGGGGTGCGTCGGTCATGCCATCCAGCGTAGTTCAGCAGTGCAGGCACTCAGTGACGAGGCCCCGGGGACTAGGCTTGACGGCATGGACGACAGCAGTACAGGCGACAGCACCTCAGACGACACGGCCGGGCAGAATGGCGCCCGGCAGGATACCTCCGGGCAGGAGCACGGGAGCGCGCGGGGGCTGGCCCGGTACGCCCGGCCGGCGCTGATCGCCGGCGCCGTGATTGCCGTCGTGTGCTTTGCCCTGCTGGTTATCATTTTCTTTCTCGATTCGTTCAACGCGACCGTATATTCCGTCGGCGGCAAGAACGTCCAGGACGCCACCGACGAGGCCCGGGCCATCCGCGACACCTACGCCGCCGCCCGGCTCGGCGGCATCATCTTCCTTATTGCAGGCCTCCTGCTGGCCGCCGGCGGAGCCCTGCTGTTGTATCGGCACCGGAACGACGAAGGTCCGGACACGGGCGAGGACGGCGGCGAGGACGTCGATTTCGAAGACCTCGCCGGCCGCTAGGCCGCCCGTAACTTCCGGTGGACATGCCCCCGCACCGGCGTGATTCGGAACCAGGAATGGACATGTCCCCTTCAGCAGCCCGGGACCCATGGGCATGTCCACCGGTCAGCGCGGGCAGTGAGCATGGCGCCCCGGTGTCCACTGGCCGCTGTAAGAAATGGACATGTGCCTCGGAGCAGCCCGTGTCCGTTGGGTACGTCCCTCGCTGAGCGTCAAGAGTGGACATGTCCCCTTCAGCGGCCCGGGACCAATGGGTATGTCCAGCGGTTGGCGCGGGCAGGGAGCATGGCGCCCGGGTGTCCACTGGCCGCAGCAAATAATGGACATGTGCCTCGGAGCAGCCCGTGTCCGCTGGGTACGTCCCTCGCTCAGCGTCAAGAGCGGACATGTCCCCTCCGGCAGCCCGGGACGATGCGCATGTCCATCGGCAAGCGCAGGAATGGGCATGTCCCAACTCAGTCCCGCCGCGGGGGCGTGTTCACCTGCAACGAATTTCTGGCACTCGCCTTGACCGAGTGCTAATCATTTACATAGAGTCGTCATTGGCACTCTCCCTAGGAGGGTGCTAACACATGAAGCACTTCTGCCAGGCATGCTGCCGGCACCGCGACGACGGTCTGCACGCCATGGCATCACCGCTTCATAGTCCACAAATTTGCTGA
>JBKPJW010000365.1:0-9434 GCA_046730875.1 Actinomycetota bacterium
GCACCCAGCCCGGATATTTGCGCGCGTAGCGCAGGGTCAGCAGCGTCCCGTTCCGGCAGATGTAATAGACCCGGCTTGGGGAATGGTAATTGTAGGAGATCTCCCGGCCCAGGACCCGCAACGGCCGGCCGAAGAGCCGGCCGGGTTCGCGCTGGCCGAGGTCGTGGGCGATGTCACAGCCTTCGCCCACGAGCACCGCGAGCCCTGCCGCGCGGGTGCGCATGGTGAATTCCGAGTCGACGCCGTCAATGAACAGGGCCTCTTCAAAAGGACCGAGCCTGTCCACCGTGGAGCGCGGGATAAGGAAACCGGACTGCATCGGATCGAAGGCATGAACGAACCCGCCGTCGGTGCGCGGTTCAGGGGTGTGCAGCACGGGGATGGGATGTCCGCTGTAGGACGCGGCGGTGACGAATCCGACGCTCACGCCGGCGGCGGCGGCGCGCGCATAGGTGGAAAGTCCCCGGCGGACGTAATCGCCGGTGGGACGGGAGTCCTGGTCCAGTGTGAGGTAGAAGTCCGGGCTCCAGTGTGTCCGTGCTTCTGCCAGGCCGGCATTCAGCGCGGCCGCGATCCCGGCGTTCGTCTTCTGCCGGAGCACGAGGGCGCCGGCCTCCGTCAGGCCGGCGAGCACGGATTCGGATCCGGCGGGCGATCCGTCATCGACGACGACCACCTGCGCCACCTGCTGCCGGAGGGCCCGCACCGTGTCCGTCAGGGACGGGTCGGGCCGGTAGGCGGCGATAACGGCGACGACTGTGGGAGACGGATCATGCGGCGACGGATTATTCGGCGACAACGGCGTCCATACTTTCTTTGGCGAGCAGCTTCGAGCCCGGGATCAGCAAGGTCACGAACAGGATAGCTTCGCTCAGGGCCATGCCCAGCGCGATGCCCGGGGCGTTCCCCATGGATCCGGCGGCGAGCATGGCCGCGACACCGAAAACCGCCGAAATGAGCGTCCAGCGCAGCACCAGGCTCTGTTGACCGGCCGGAATGAGCAGGTTTCGGATGAATGGCGTGCTGGCGCTCAGGAAGAGGAACGCGAGCCCATAGTAAAGGCACAGCTGGGTGGTTGCCTGGGCCTGTCCGGCGAAAAGGAGGCCGCTGACAAACGGTCCGGCGATCGTCAGGACCGCCGCGCCGATCACGCCGAGCCCGATGTGGGACCAGATGGCTGCCAGGTGGCGCCGCTTGCGCCCGGCCGCCTCGCGCTCGAGGGTCCAGCCCTGGAAGGCGTTGCCGAGCGCCACCACTGTGAACAAGCCGAAACGGTAGAGCGTGTCTGCCGTCGCCAGGCTGCCCGACGCCGTCGGCGAGGTGGTAGCGGTCGCAATCGGCGCGGGCGTGGAAGCGTAGGCATTGCCGGCGAGGCTGATGCCCGCAGTCCGGCCCTGGCCGCCGAGTTCGCGGACGGCGCCGCGGAGGTCGCGGGGCCACCAGTTGCCTCCGGGGGAGTAGGTCCGGTGAAAAACGATAAGGGAGGCCAGCGCCGTGGCCGCAAGCAGGGCGGTGTAGTACCACAGCTGGTGGCTGATCAGCAGCACGGGAACCGCCAGGGCGGTGGCGACGAAGCGGGGGACGGTGTCGTAGACGGCCAGCAGCCGGGGCTGGCCCAGGCCGATGCAGAACCACGACGGCGACATTCCCGCGATGGCGACCGCCGAGGCCATGGCCACCGCTTCCCAGCGGAACGCGGGAACGGCCACGATCGCGGCGACGGCTGCGGCGGCCGGAAGGGTGAGGACCAGGAGCAACAGCCGGGTCCGGATGCTGCGCAGGTATACGGCGGCCCGCTCGGTGCCGCTGGCTGCCCGGGCGACGGCGACGGGTCCGTCCACGTTCCAGCCCCACATCAGCACGGTCGCGGCGAAAGTGCCGATCGCCTGTCCGGAGATGACACTGGAGATTCCCTCGCCGCCGACGAAGCCGGAGATGACCGGGAGAAGCAGCAGCGGGGTTATCAAGGACAGCAGGGGCAGGAAGGTGAACCCTGAAAGTCGCAGCAGTACGGTTCTCATTCGAGCCGGAATCCTTGTTTCTTAGACATCGTCCCTCGATCCTACGGGATGCCCGGGCGCTGCCCGCGGTCCCCTAGGATGGTGCAGATGAACGCTCAGAACCGGTTGCCCGACGTTCCGCTCCGGGCCAGTATCTGCATGGCAACGTACAACGGCGCGGAGTTCGTAGGGGAGCAGCTCGCCTCGATCCTGACCCAGCTGGGCCCCGACGACGAGATCGTGATCGTCGATGACGCTTCAACGGACGACACCGTGGCGCGCATCCGGGAGCTCAGCGATCCCCGGATCCGCCTGATCGAGGCCGCCGCCAACCAGGGGTACGTCCGGTCCTTTGAGCAGGCCGTGGGGGCCAGCCGCGGCGCCGCAATCTTCCTGGCGGACCAGGATGACGTCTGGATCGAGGGGCGGCTGGAGGCCATGCTGGACGCGCTGGCGACACACGCCGTCGTGGCCAGCAACTTCGAGGTGCTCGGCGGCGGTGACCGTCCCCCGATTCCGCTGCTCCGCGCGGCC
This sequence comes from Actinomycetota bacterium, assembly GCA_046730875.1. Classification (GTDB taxonomy): domain Bacteria; phylum Actinomycetota; class Actinomycetes; order Actinomycetales; family Micrococcaceae; genus Arthrobacter. Next base: position 2,535 of record JBKPJW010000365.1, read on the forward strand.
GACAGCGGCCGCCACCGGGCCAATCTCTGGGGCATCCTGGTGGGCTACCGCGCGTACTACGGCTGCGGGATGGCCTTCCGTCGTGAAGTCCTCGGCAGCTTCATCCCGGTGCCCGCGTATCTGCACGAGTCCCACGACCTCTGGCTGGCGATCCTGGGCAACACCGCCGGTTCAATCCGCCATCTCGAAGCCCCCACCCTGCTGCGACGGCTGCATGCGGCCAACGCCACCCCGCGCGGCTGGCGTTCGCTTCGCGTGATCCTGGCCGCCCGGGTGGTGCTGCTGCGCCTCATGGGCGAGGCCCGCCGGCGGCTCCGGCGGGCCTAGAAGGCGCTCCTAGAAGTAGGCAACATCCACGGTCCGGTTGGCGAGACTGTTGGTCAGCTGCCAGTTGTTGCCGCGCACAATGCCCACGGTGGTCAGTCTGTCCCCGTTCCAGTCGCCCGTGATGGGGCGGTCGGAACCGACTCCGAAGGCGATGAAGTGGGATACCACCGGGGAACTGATGCGGTTGCTGAGCCACCACTCGCCGTTTCGCCACACGCCGATGCTGGTTTTCCCGTCGCCGTTCCAGTCGCCCACGATCGGCCTGTCGGAGGGAATCCCGAAGCCGCTGAACTCATTGACCACCGGATTGTTTACGTTGTAACTGACCTGGAAGCTGGAGTTGCGCCAGATGCCGATCCCGTCGCGGCCGCCGCCGTTCCAGTCGCCAACAATGGGGGTGTCGGAGCCGACGCCGAAGCCCACGACCTTGGTAATGGCCCTGGTGTTGATGTCATCGGCGAGCCACCACATGCCGTTCCGGAAGATGCCGATCCCGGCCCGGCCGTCACCGTTCCAGTCTCCGACGACCGGCTTGTCGCCCGGATTGCCGTAACCGAAGCAGCGCCGCGGGGCAGAAGGCATCTGCAGGCACCAGAAACCGTCTTTGTACCAGCCGGTGTAGGACTTGCCGTCGCCGGCCCATTTACCGCTGAGCAGGGTAGCGCCAGGAATGAGGCCGATCGGGTAGGTGTCAGGCGTGGAGGCGAGTCTCCGCAGCTGGTCCATCGAGCCGTTGAAGACGTTCTGGTCTCCGGGGAACGTGGCCCCGCGGGTCTGGGATGCGTCTGCGAAGGCGTTGGCATACTGCCAGACCGTGTAGGTGGGCCAACCGCCGGGAACAGAGGGTCCGCTGGTGTAGTAGGAGGCCAGCCACAGCGGATTGATCTGGCTGAATTCGCTGGTGTTGCCCAGGCAGTCGCGCCAGAAGTAGTAGCTGGTGTAGATCATGGCCTGTTTGTTGGTCATGCGGTACACGGTCTGGGTGAAATCCCTGACCCAGGTAGCCAGCTGACCCGGCGATGCACCGTAGCAGCGGTTGAGGCCGGCGTAGGGGTTGTCCTCGATGTCGAGCACCGGGGGCATCGTGACGCCGTCCGGGGACCAGCCGCCACCGTTGTTGACGAAGAACCGCGCCTGGGCGGCGCCGTCGGAAACATCCGGGCGGCCAAAGTGGTAGGCACCGCGGAGTAGTCCGACGGATCGGGCGCCGGTGTATTGCGCTCCGAACTGGGGATTCCGGAAAGTGGTGCCCTCCGTGGCCTTGACGTACGCGAACCGGGCGCCGTTGGCCCGGACGGAGGACCAGTTGACGTTGGGTTGCCACCCGCTGACATCCAGACCCAGCGGCTGACCGCGGGTGGCGGAGGGCTGCTCCGCGACCCAGGGCTCGGTGGCTTGGGTCACGGGGACCTGCTGCGTTTTGGCCATGGCGGCGGAGGTCGTAGCCGGATTGAGCCCGGCCCGGCCCATCCTCGCCTGGCCCTGTTCGGGCGCGGGCTCCGCAGCGACCGCGGCCTGCGCTTTGGCGGACGGCGCCGTCGCGGCGGTTGCCGGGGCGCTGGCCGTCGTCTGCGCCTGTTTGGGAGCGGCGACCGCGGTCTGCGCTTTGGCGGACGGCGCCGTCGCGGTCGGTTTGGCGGTGGCCGCGGCGGACGCGGTGGGTGTCGGGGACTTTGTGGTGACGGTGGGGGAGGGGCTGGGAGCCGGGGCGGCAGTCGCAGGAGTAGCCCAGGTTAGCGCCAGCGCGAAAGGCAGCGTGAGTGCCGCGGCGGTCCGTAGTTTGTGGATTTTGATTGTCTTCACCATTACTCCGGAGGATCTGGACAGAGGCCAGGATCACCCCCGTATGTGGGTAAAGAGTAACCAATTGCACACTGTGTTACCACTGTGGCTATTGTTGCGGCTGGTGTGTCCGCCGGGGCGGGGAAATATCGCCAGCCGGTAAGCTGGCCTAATGCAGAAACTCCTCGTCACCGGCGGTGCCGGTTTCATCGGTTCGAATTTTGTCCACTACGTACTGGAGAACACCGACCACCACGTCACGGTCCTCGACAAGCTCACCTACGCGGGCAATGTAGAGTCACTGAGCGGCCTCCCCGCAGACCGTTTCAGGCTGGTGCAGGGAGATATCTGCGACGCCGCCGTGGTTGAGGACCTGGTTGCCGGGTCAGATGTTGTGGTGCACTACGCGGCGGAATCCCACAACGACAACTCGCTGCACGATCCCCGTCCCTTCCTGGACACCAACATCATTGGCACGTACACGCTGATCGAGGCCGCGAGGAAGCACAACAAGCGCTTCCACCACATCTCCACCGACGAGGTCTACGGCGACCTCGAGCTCGACGATCCGGAACGGTTCACCGAGAGCACGCCGTACAACCCCTCCAGCCCGTACTCCTCCACCAAGGCCGGCTCGGACCTGCTGGTCCGCGCCTGGGTCCGGTCCTTCGGCCTGCAGGCGACCATCAGCAACTGCTCGAACAACTACGGCCCGTACCAGCACGTGGAAAAGTTCATCCCGCGCCAGATCACCAACGTGATCGACGGCATCCGTCCCAAGCTGTACGGCAAGGGCGAGAACGTCCGCGACTGGATCCACGCCAACGACCACTCCTCCGCCGTCCTGGCGATCATCGCCAAGGGCCGGATCGGGGAGACCTACCTGATCGGCGCCGACGGCGAGAAAAACAACAAGGACGTCGTCGAGCTGATCCTCAAGCACATGGGGCAGTCCGCGGACGCCTACGACCACGTGGTGGACCGCCCGGGCCACGACATGCGCTACGCCATCGACTCCACCAAGCTTCGCGACGAACTCGGCTGGGAGCCGCAGTTCTCCAACTTCGAGGCCGGCATCGAGGACACCATCGCCTGGTACCGGAACAACGAGGACTGGTGGCGTCCGCAGAAGGCCGCGACCGAAGCCAAGTACAAGGAACAGGGCCAGTAGATCATGTCGATCGAGTTCTCGAAGAAGCTCACCGCCCACGAAACCCCGATTCCCGGCGTCGTCCTCTACGACCTTCCCGTCCACGGTGACAACCGCGGCTGGTTCAAGGAGAACTGGCAGCGCGAAAAGATGGTGGCGCTTGGCCTGCCGGATTTCCGTCCGGTGCAGAACAACATCTCCTTCAATGAGTCGGCGGGCACCACACGCGGCATTCACGCCGAGCCGTGGGACAAGTTCATCTCCGTGGCCACCGGCAGGATTTTCGGCGCCTGGGTGGACCTGCGCGAAGGCCCGACGTTCGGCGCCGTGTTCACCGCCGAGATGGATCCCAGCCAGGCCATCTTCATTCCCCGGGGGGTGGGGAATGCCTTCCAGACGCTGGAGGACAACACCGCCTACACCTACCTCGTCAACGACCACTGGTCCGCCGGCGCCCAGGGCCAGTACACGTTCCTGAACCTCGCCGACGAGACCGCTGCCATCGCCTGGCCGGTGCCGCTGGAGGAGGCCGAGCTCTCGGACAAGGACAAGGCGCACCCGCGCCTGGCGGACGTGACCCCGATGCCGCCGAAGAAGGTCCTCGTGGTGGGCGCCGACGGCCAGCTCGGCAAGGCCCTTCGCAAGCAGTACGACGGCGACACGTCCGTTGAGTTTGCCGGCCGGGGCGAGTTTGACCTCGGCAGCGACGCCGCCTTCGCCGGCCGGAACTGGAAGAACTACTCCGCGATCGTCAACGCCGCGGCCTACACCGCGGTGGATGCGGCCGAGTCGGCCGAAGGCCGCGTCGCCGCCTGGGCTGTCAACGTCACCGCCGTGGCTCGGCTGGCCCGCACCGCCGTCGAACATGACCTCACCCTGGTCCACGTGTCCTCGGACTACGTCTTCGACGGCACGCAGGCCACGCACGACGAATTGGAGCCCGTCGCGCCGCTGGGCGTCTACGGCCAGACCAAGGCTGCGGGCGACGCCGTTGTCAGCGTGGTGCCCCGGCACTACATTGTGCGCACCAGCTGGGTGATAGGCGAGGGCAACAACTTCGTCCGAACCATGGCCTCGCTCGCGGAGCGCGGCATTGAACCGTCCGTGGTTGATGACCAGATCGGGCGGCTCAGCTTCACGGAAGACATCGCCGCCGGCATCCGGCACCTGCTGGAATCGGGCGCCGAGTTCGGTGTCTACAACCTCAGCAACGACGGCGAGCCGCAGTCCTGGGCGGATATCGCCGCGGACGTCTACCAGCTCGCCGGCAAGCCGCGCGAGGCCGTGACCGGGGTCAGCACGGAGGAGTACTTCAAGGGCAAGGCCGTCTCGCCGCGCCCGCTGAACAGCGCCCTCGATCTCGACAAGATTAAGGCCACGGGATTCGTTCCGCCGCTGTCCTCCGATCGGCTCAGGGAGTACATGGGGGCCACGGTTTCCCAGCACTGAGGCTCGAGCTGAAACTCGGCGCCACAAAAAAGACCCGTTCACGCGCTTCGTGTGAACGGGTCTTTTTGGGCCGGGCCGGTTGCCGGGGCCGGGCCCGGGTGCCGCACCAGCGTGCAGGGCGGCTGCCGGGTGCCGGGCGGCCGCCCGGCTCAGGTATTCAGTTCGGCCGGCTCCGCTGCGGCAGCGGGGCGCTGGTCGGAGCGCTTCCTTTTGGCTCCCCGATTCGGCCGCCATGGCCTGCCCGGGATCAGCACATGGCCCGGAAAAAGGTAGCTGAACAGCTTGGCTGCGAAGAACAGCACCGCGGCGGTAAAGGCCAGGGTGAGAACTTCCCAGGTCAGCGGCGGCTGCCAGCCCGGTACGGTGAACATCGTCTGCCAGTTGGCTGTTTCCTGGAGTCCGACGACGTAGCGCCGGAGCACGTTCACAAAGGCGTAGGCGTGGGCAACGCAGCCGGCCAGCATGAGGATTCGGGCGAGAGTCACGTTCTGCGGGCGCCGTCCGAACGGCCGGAACCGCATGGCAAGCCCTGCCGAGATGATCGCAATGGTAAACAGCGGAAGGCTGTAGCGGCCCTGCCAGATGAAGCCGGCGGTGTTGATGAGTGCTGACTGCACGACCGCAGGGACCACGGCCAGCAACGCGACCGCCACCCAGAACGGAGCCTGCATCCGGTAGGGCCGGACCAGCAATACCGTGAGTATGAGGCCGAACAGCAGCATGTTCCAGAACATATGGACAGCCTGCGGCACGGGTGCATCCAGCCACCCCGCCACGCCGATGTACTGGCCGGCAAAGTCAAAGGACCTGTCCATCATGGTCAGGAACGCGTTGTACGGGCGCACCTCGCCGTTCACGTTGGAGATCCCCGCCGGGGCCTCACCGGCTGAGGCCGGCGCCCTGAACATCAGGAAGTTCCACGCCACGCCCAGGACGATTCCCACGGTGGCCAGCGCCGTCACCGCCAGCACCACCCGGTTCTTGAAGATGGCGGCGATGTCCGCGCGCCGGAAGAAGAGGCAGGCAACGATGGCACCGCAGAGGAGCCACAAGAGGGAGACATTGCGGGTATTGGCCAGGGTCGCGGCAGCGATGCCGACGGTCACGATGCCCGGCCGTGCCCGGTTCAGCTGCCGCGAATTCTCCAGCACGGACACCAGCCCGCAGAAGGCTGCCATCGAGGCTGCGATTTCCAGCGAATTGGGATTGATGCCGCTGGCGAGGAACAGGACCATCGGCGTCGTCGCAATGGTGGCTGCGACGAGCGGCCACTTCGGGTGCCGCAGGCGGGACAACGCGGTGAAGCCGGCGGCGTAGAAGGCTGCGGACAACAGGCCGCTGACGATCCGCATGGCGAAGATCGCCGGCGCCCCGGACATAACGAGGCTCGGCAGTCCGACCAGCCAGTAATAGAAGGGGTTGTAGAGCCCGGCCGAGGTCACACCGATGGTGAGGTCGTTATCATCCAGGGGGATCGCCGGGGCGCAGCCTGCCGGTTTCGTCACCTGGAACGGGAAGCACATCTGCGATTGCACGTTGGCGATGTACGACGGAACCTGCACGTGGACCCCGTGGCCGTAGGATTCGCCGGGACCCGGGAAGAACTGGCCCCGGGCGACAGCGGCCGCCTTGATGGTGTGCGAGGGTTCGTCCGGATAGGCCATGAGCGGGGTGGCCAGGATCCACAGCGTAATGAGGACCGACAGGAGACCGAAGACGGAAAGGAAGAAACGTGTGCCGCCGCGGGCGGCCGGCAGCAGCGCCAACCGCCGCGCCCGCCGGCCAAGCCGGGTACCCGGCGCGGAACCGGTCGGGGACGGCCGTTCCGCCTCGGTTGCGTCGATCACTGTGCGTCCCCGATCGTGTCAATCAGTTTCTTGGATTCCCGCATGGCCTCTTCGCTGGGTGAGGCGACGTTGGCGAAGTACCCCGACGTGACCTGGCCGTCGGGACTGAGGACGAACTCGCCCCAGGACTTCACCAGCGTGCTCAGCTGCCGGTTCGAATACTCACTGCAGAACGCCTGGTAGCCGACGACGCCGAGGGCGTAGCCCTGGTCGCTTGTCTCGGGCAGCGTGAATTCCACACCCGTGGGCAGCGTCCGGGTGGTGCCCTCCTGGGCTGCCACCGCGGCCGAGTCCTTGGACATCCGGACGTAGTCTCCGCCGAAGGAGAGCAGCGCGGTTTCAAAG
>JBKPJW010000366.1:0-2252 GCA_046730875.1 Actinomycetota bacterium
CCCCCCCCCCCCCCCCCCCCCCCACCCCCGGCCCAACGCCCGCCCCGCGGGCACCCCGCCCCCACCGCCACGGCCCCCCGCACGCCGCCCTTCTCGCACGGCAGCCGAAGGCGCCCCGAGAATAACCGGCTCCGCCTGTCGATCCATATGGAGATTCATCGCCGTCGCTGAGGGTGCGGCAGACCGACCTCTAAGCGAGGACTAAACACCACGGCGTCCAGGGTCATAGGGTCTGCTGCCTCACAGTACTGGGTCCGTGGTGCTCTCAGACCAGTGCTTTGCTCTTGATCCTTTCAAACTCATCAGCGCTGATGGTTCCGGAGTCCCGGAGAGCCGTGGCTTTGGAGATCTCCTCGCTCGGACTCGCTGTAGCGACGCTGCGGATGTACGCATCCGAGGCCTCCCGGTTGGCCCGTGCCCGTTCCATGGACCGCTCGGCCATGCCCTTACCGCGGGCAATCACGTACACCAGCACGCCCAACAAGGGCACGAAGACCAGGAAGAGGATCCAGACGGCCTTCAACCAGCCGCTCAGCTTGTCGTCGCGGAACAGGTCCCCAAAGATGGCGAACAACGCCCAGAGGAACGCGATGAAGGCATACACGCAGAAAAACCACCAGAAAAGATCCCAAAAATTTTCCCAGAAATTCATTTCAACTTCCCTGCTTTCGGTAGGAGCGGTGTAATACGGGAACTCAGCCTGGGGAGACCTGAACCGCAGGTCTCCCGGAGGAGCTTGGGTGTTAGCATTTGGTCGCCGTCTGGAGGTCGCTGATCGCGGCCTGGACGTTGGCGGCGTCGTCGCGCAGGGAGGCGGCGGCCTGGGTCAGGGTGGCATCGTCCGGAACGGATCGGACGGCTGCGTCGAATTTGTTTTCGGCTGTTTTAACGGCGTCCATCTCGTCTTTGGCTACGTCTTGGCTCTCCTTGACCAGGTCGTCGTAGGTCTTGGCGACCTGCTCTCGTGCTGATTTGATCTGTTCCACGGTGGCACCGGGTTTGAGTGTCTGTTTGAAATTTGTCAGGGCTCCGGCGAAGGCACTGGCTGCAGCGCAGGCCTGCGAAACGTTCTTCTCGGCTCTGGCGCTGCTGACGGCGGTGCCGGGGGTGGACGTGCCGCAGCCCGTGAGCAGTGCGATGGCTGCCCCGGCTGCGATCGATCCCGCAAGGATCGGGTGAGGTTTGGACACTGGAGGCTCCCTTTCCAAAATGGATTGCGGCACTGAGCCCTGCCGCTGGCCAATACACCGATTGGATGGCCGGTACACCGATTGTCTGCCAGCTCCGGGGCGTGGACCTCATCCGGGGAAGGTGATCCGTGGTGGCAACGCCGGGGTTCGCCTTCCCCGAATAGGAGTCTTTAGACCCTGCAAGCCCGCCTATCCGGCCAAGTGTTGGACCGGCGCAAACGACCGGTTTGCGTGCCGCTCCGGCGGCAACCACTGCCGTCGACGGCGGCCATGACCTAGCCTCAACAGCCGCCCCGACCACATCCGCCAGGCCGTCAACGGGATGCTGCAGCGGCTCAATACGGACCGCATCGAACTGCTCTACCAGCACAGGGTTGACCCCTACGTCCCGATCGAAGACGTGGCCGGCACCGTGAAAGATCTGATCGCCGAAGGCAAGGTGCTCCACTTCGGTCTCTCCGAGCCCGGGCTGGAGACCATCCGCCGGGCCCACGCCGTCCAGCCCCTCACCGCGATCCAAAATGAGTACTCCATGCTCTGGCGCGGACCCGAAGCCGGCGTCCTGCCGCTGTGTGAAGAACTCGGCATCGGGTCCGTGCCCTGGGCGCCCCTGGGCATGGGCTTCACCGTCGGGGCGATCACCCCCTCCACCCGATTCGCCCAGAATGACTTCCGCGGCTTCATCCCACGCAACACGCCCGAAGCACTCGCCCCACATCGACACGGCCGCCGGCTACTTCAACGAAAAGGAGGTCGGCGGAGCCCTGGCTACCTGCGGCGTTACCCGCGACGAAATTTTCGTTGAAACCAAGATCTGGATCAGTGACTACGGCTACGACGAAACCCTGCACGGGTTCGAGAAAAGCGCCGCCAAACTCGGACTTGACCACATCGACCTGCTGCTCCTGCATCTGCCCGTCGACTTTGACCGCACCCTTGCCGCCTACAAGGCACTGGAAAAACTGCTGGACGACGGAAAGGTCCGCGCCATTGGCCTCAGTGACTTCCAAGTCGAGCAGCTGACCCAACTGCTCGAGAAGGCCGCGGTGGTGCCGGCTAACC
>JBKPJW010000367.1:0-15475 GCA_046730875.1 Actinomycetota bacterium
GGGCAACAGGACCGTGGTGCTGCGCTAAGTCCGGATGGCCGTGCGGCCCGGTATCGCGCCGCACGGCCACTGCCGGGAAGCCCGGTATTCGGGTGGCCAGGTGGCCGGGAAGCAGGAACTGCCAGCTAGTCTTCAACTAGCCGTACCTGTCCCCTAGCCCCCGGCCACCCAGAAGGCGCCATGATCCTGCCGCACGAGGACCGCGAAACCGCCGGCACGCCGGCCTACATCCTGCGGGGTGCCCTCATCACCGACGGTGAGTGCACCGATGATTCCGTGGTGGCGGTGCAAGGCAGCCGGATTGCCTACGCGGGATCCGGCAACAGTTTTGAGGCCTCCCAATTCCCGGGTGCGGCGGAGCTCCCGCTGCCGCCCGGCAGTTACCTTTTTCCCGGGCTTGTTGACCTTCATTGCCACGGCGCCGCGGGCGGCGGATTCCCTACCGGCGATGACCTGGCCTGCCGGGAGGCCGTGGACTTCCTGCACCGCAACGGGACCACCAGCCTGCTGGCAAGCCTCGTCGCTGCCTCCGGCGGCGAGCTTGTGCGGGCACTCGGCGTGCTCAAGGTCCTGGCGTCCGAGGGGCTCATCGCGGGCGTCCACGCCGAAGGTCCGTTCCTCTCCGCCGCCCGCTGCGGCGCACAAAACCCACTCTGGCTCCGGGACCCCGATCCTGCACTGCTCCGGAAAATGCTGGATGCCGCGGGCGGGACCCTGCGGACCATGACGTATGCCGCCGAACTGCCGGGCGTCCGTGAGCTGCTCCGGATGCTCACGGAGCATGGCGTCATCCCGTCACTGGGGCATACGGATGCCGATGCCCGGCTGGCGGCCGCCTCGCTGGCGGAAGCCGCGGACCTGATCGGAAGCGCTGCAGCGGTCGGTCGCTTCGGGCCGCACGCCAGGCCCACGGTGACCCATCTTTTCAACGGCATGACGCCCCTGCACCATCGGAGTCCCGGCCCGGTCGCGGCGAGCCTGCGGCTGGCGGCGGCGGGGAGCGTCGTGGTCGAGCTCATCGGCGACGGCGTCCACCTCGACCCGGAGACGGTCCGGATGGTGTTCGACCTGGCCGGAGCGGACAACATCGCCCTCGTGACCGACTCCATGGCGGCCACCGGACTGCCCGACGGCGACTACGAACTCGGCCCCTCTGAAGTGGTGGTGCACAACGGCGTGGCCACCCTGAGGAGTAACGGCGCCCTCGCCGGAGGCACGGCGACCCTGCTGGAGGTAGTCCGCGCGACCATCGAAGCCGGGATCAGCCCTGCCGATGCCGTCCTGGCGGCAACCCTGGTCCCCGCCCGTATCCTGGGCCTGGAGACCGAGATCGGAGGCCTCCGGGTCGGCATGCGCGCCGATATCCTCGCCGTCGACCCGGGCTTCGAACTGATGTCTGTCCTGCGCAACGGGCTACTCCTGGCGGCCCCTGCCTGATCCCGGGCATTGGAGCCGCCACCGTCTTTCGAGACGCCGGGCAACGCCCCGTCCGGGCGGTGCGGCGGAAGTTTCAGGGCGTCCGTTTTGTTCTCCTGATAGTGGCAAGAAACCATTTCCGGAAAGGAGTCGGCCATGATCCGCATCGCTATAGTGCTCGGGAGCACCCGGCCCGGACGCCTCGGGAAACCCGTCGCCGACTGGGTCAGCTCCAGGGCATCAGAACGCGGCGATGCCACTTTTGAGGTCCTCGACGTCGCCGATTTCGAGCTGCCGCTTCTCGACGAGCCGCTGCCGCCCTCCTTGGGCAGGTACAGCCTCGGGCATACCAAGGCCTGGTCCGACGCCGTGGACGGGTTCGACGGCTACATCTTCGTCACCGGGGAGTACAACCATTCCATCCCCGGGGCGCTGAAAAACGCCGTGGACTACCTGTACAAGGAGTGGAACAACAAAGCAGCCGGGTTCGTCAGCTATGGAAGCAGCGGCGGTATCCGCGCCGTCGAACACTTCCGGGGAGTTGCCGCGGAGCTGCAGATAGCGGACGTCCGGGCCCAGGTCGCCCTGCCCCTCGCCACAGAATTCGAGCACTACCGCACTTTCATCCCGTCGGAGGCCGCGGAGCAGAACCTGCAGACCGTGTTCGACCAGGTAATCGCCTGGTCCGGCGCGATGAAGACGCTGCGCCCGGACCACGCCCGCGGAACAGAAAACACCAGCGCCGCCTGACCCGCCTCGCGCCGCAGCGCCCCGGTGCCGTTCAAGTTAGGCCGGAGTCTCCGTCCTGCGCCGCCGCCGACGGACGGGCGGCGAGTCCCCGGCGTGGGGTGCCGGGACATGCGGACGGGACTGCGGCTCCTTCTGGCCCAGCATGGAATCGGGAACCAGGACATGAACTGTTCCGCCGGCTGATTCGCGTGATGTGCCGCTTGCGACGCCCCGAATGTAGTCAAGGGCTCCCTCTTCACTTAGCCCGAAGTCCCGCACCAGCGTCCGCAACGCCAGACCGGTCAGCACGCGGGAGAGCTGCGCCGAGGACAGATCCGCACCGCCCCCGGACCTGAGCGCCAACGCCTGGGCCAAACCCAGGGCACGGGACACGTGGCGGGCCAGCCAAGCCGCTGCTGTGATGTCTGCGCTGGTGAAGGCGTGCGGCCACGGGGAATAAAAGTTCAGCGCGGCACGGAACACTTCTTCGGGGACCAGCGGAACGGATAGGAGCGACCGGACTCCGAAGGAAGCGGCAGCGCTGGCGTACCCTGGCCAACGGCGCTCCGAAGACGTATCCCCCATCAACACGAATTCCCCGCTCCGAACCGCTGTACGCGCCGGCCCGTCGTCGAAGGAGCGCTGCGCCTCGTCCGCGGCCCGCGACGGTGCGCTGCCGGCGGTCAGGGTGAGGGCCTCCCCGGACCGGAGTAGCGTGATCGCCCAGCTGATCCCGCGACCGGAACCACCGATGTCGTCGACAAACTCTCGGACGGCCTCGCTGAGGAAGGCACCGATATCCGGGTCGTTGAAATGCATGTCCCAGAAGGCGGCCTGAGGATCCCGCCTGCTGTCTGTTGCAGTTACCTGGGTCATGTTTCACGCTCGAGATCAAAGCACACGCGGCTCACTGCCGAACCGATGAAATCAGCATACGTCCGTGCGGTGCCCGCGGCGCCACCAATCTGTGAGCCGAAGATTCCGCCGAAGTCCGCGGCGGCCCAGGGAGGTTCGATTGTCCCGCCCTGGACCGCCTGCCCCGGCTTCAACACCAGTCGCGGAGGACCCGTCCCGCCGTGGCAAAACCATTTATACCCGCGTTCGACGGGTCCTAACAGAGCCATTGGGCCCGTGCCTGCCGCCGGGATCGGCCGGTTCGAACCTGCCGGCCCTAACGGGCGGAAATGGCCAGAAACTGGATGGGAAGTTCGAGCAGTTCAAGCGGACCGTGGGGACCTTCTCCGTCAAGCAGGAGCGAGTCGCCGGCCTCCATGGCGTACTCGTAGGCACCGTGGCCGTAGACCATCCTGCCGGTGAGCATGTAGATGAATTCGGTGCCCGGGTGCTGGAACAGCGGGAAAACGTCGGAGGCATTTGTCAGCGTGACGAGCGTTGGCTCGATGGCGTCGGTCCGGCCCTTCAGCGTGCCGAGCACGCGGTACTCGTGACCGTGCTGGGTTCCGCTGCGAATGGTCAGGCTGCCCTGGCCGCTCCTGGTGAACGTAGCGTCCCGGTCCGTGTCCGCACCGCGGAACAGTGCCGTCACGGGAATTTTCAGGCCGTCGGCCAGCCGCTGCAAAGTTGTCAGGGAGCACGACGTGCTGGCTGTTTCAATCTTGGAGATCATGGCCTTGGACAACCCGGTGCGCGCTGCCAGCTCCGCCGAGGACAGGCCGTTCGCCGTCCTGTACCTGCGGAGCTGCCCGGCGATGACGCGTTCCAGCTTGCCCGGTCCCTCTTCCGTGCCCGGCGCCTGCCCGGCCCCGCTTTCCGGGGTCTGGGCGGCGGTCCCGTTGGCGTTGTAGGTCATGGAGCCATCATAGGCGGGGGTCCCGGCCCTATCCGATCACCTGCGCCGCGCCCAGCAGGCCCGCCAGGGCGTCGGCCAGTGCCGCGGCGCCTTTCTCGGCGTCGTCGTCCTCGACGAGTTCGTCCGGGGAGTGCGAGATGCCTGTCGGGTTCCGCACGAACAGCATGGCGGTGGGGACATGCCCGGCGAGAATGCCGGCGTCATGGCCCGCGCCGGTGTCCAGGACAGGGGCCCCGGGCAGCAGCGCCTGAAGCTGGTCGCGAAGCCCGGTGTCGAAGTGCACGGTCTGGCTCAGCGATTCCACCCCGAAGCTAACCGTGCACCCTTCTTCGGCGGCGATCACCTGGGCGTTGAGGTGGATGGACTCCGCCAGGGCCGCGGTGATCTCGTCCCGGGGGTGCCGCAGGTCGATCCACAGGTCCACCCGGGACGCGATCACATTTGTGCCTCCCGGAACCGGCTGAAGCCGCCCCACGGTGGCCCGCGCGTCACGATAGTTTCTGGCTGTGTCCCGAATGCCGATCATGATCTTCGCGGCCGCGATCATCGGATCCTTCCTGTCCTTCATGAGGGTGGTTCCGGCATGGTTGCCTTGCCCGTGGACGGACAGTTTCCACCGCCCGTGTCCGAGGATGGAGGATCCGATGGCGACCGGCTGGCGCAGATCCACCAGCCCCCTGCCCTGTTCGACGTGGAGTTCGACAAACACGCCCAGCTGCTGGAGGGTCTTGTGGTCGGCCCCGATGAACCGCGGGTCCTGCCCGGTGGCGGCAGCCACGTCGGCGTAGGTGTTTCCGTCCAGGTCCCTGAGGTTGCGGGCTTTGTTGGCGTCGATGGCTCCGGTCAGCAGCCGCGAGCCGAGGCATGCGATGCCGAAGCGGGACCCTTCCTCTTCCGGGAACACGGCGATGGCCAAAGGCCTGCGCGGCCGCAGGCCCCGGCTCTTGAGTATATCGACGGCGATCAGGGCCGACGCTACGCCCAGGGGCCCGTCGAATTCACCTCCGCCGGGGACGGAGTCCAGATGGCTTCCGGTGACGACGGCGTCCCTGCGGACACCGGTGGCGGTGTCCCACCACGCCCAAAGTATCCCGTTCCGGTCGGTGCTGACGTCCAGCCCGCGCCGGGTGGCCTGCTCGGTGAACCAGTGCCGGAGATCCGTTTCCGCGGTTGAGAAGACCGGCCGCGAGTAGCCGCCGCGGGTCTTATCTGTGCCGATGCCGGAAATGTCCCGCATGAGGCCGGATACGGTGGCGGTGGCCGGGGTTGTCGCCAAAGAAGTCACGGGTTGGTCCGTTTCTGTAGCTCGAAGGATTATTCGGAGGGGTGGGATGCCGGAATCGGCCGTCGGTCAGCGGGCGCTGGTCCGGGCGGTGGCCTGGCGGAACCGGGCGGGCACACCGGCGGCGCCGGTGGCGAGGTCGGCCGCCCACTGCCCGATCAACGGCGCGAACTTGGCGCCGTGTCCCGAACACGGGGAGAGCACTGTCAGGCCGTCGGCCCGGTCAATGAGGAAATCCTCGTTCGGGGTGTTCGTAAACAGGCATGTGGTTTCCGCATAGGGCTCGGGATCGAGCCCCGGCAGGTACTTCCGCACATAGTCGACCACCCGGCGGCGGTTGGCGGGGTCCACGATGCCTGTCTGTGCGGCAGCGGATGGAATGAACTTCCCGCCGTTGTACTCAGCCACTTTCTGCCCGCCGAAGCCGGCGTCCCGGCCCCCGGGCAGTCCGTAGGTCTGGATGGCCGCGCTCTTGTGGATGAAGGTCGGCCACCGTTGCAGCTCGCGGTAGCGGAAATGGTAGGCCTGTTCCTGCCGGACCGTGATGTCCGGCAGGCCGGCCAGGAACCCTGCCGGCAGGGGAAGCTGTTGCAGCAGCTGCGGGAGCCAGCCGCCGGCACTGATGACGACGTTGCCGGCGGTGATTTCCTCCCCTGTCGCGGTACTCAGCCGGTAGCCGCCGCCAGTCCTGCTCACGCCGGTGACGTCCCAGCCGGTGAGGAGCCGGGCGCCGTGCTGCACGGCCTGGGCGGCCATCGCGTGGACCGCACTTTCGGCGTCGATGACTCCGGCGCCTGGATGCCAGAGCACGGACGTGTCGAAGGAGAACTGGGGCCAGCGTGACCTGGCGTCTGCAGCGCTGAGGAATTCGTGCTCCACCCCCGCACCGGCAAGGATCTGGGCGAGCAGCTCGGGCTGCCGTCCGGTCCCGTAGTCCACTGCGCCGAAGGGGCTGATCAGCTGCTGGCCGCTGGCCCGGTCGAGTTCATCCCACAGGGCTTTGGATTCGATGACCGCCCGGGTGTAGAACTCGTCCGGGTAGGCGTACCGGAAGATCCGGGCGGAGCCGTGGGAGCTGCCGTCGTGGCTCGCCGGCACGGTGCGTTCCAGCAGGGTGACGTCATGGCCCCGGGACGCGAGCTGCCAGGCGGTGGCGGCGCCGGCGAGGCCGGCGCCGACCACCACATAGTCCGAGGATGCGGCGGTCATTGTGCTCCCGGAATCCAGCTCGTTCCGGCCAGCGGCACGCGGGCCATGGCGGACGCTTCGATGGTCAGGGCCACGAGGTCTTCCGGTTCGAGGTTGTGCAGGTGGGATTTTCCGCAGGCGCGGGCGATGGTCTGGGCTTCCATCGTCAGGACGCGGAGGTAGTTGGCCAGGCGGCGCCCGCCGGCCACCGGGTCCAGGCGGCGGGAGAGCTCGGGGTCCTGGGTGGTGATGCCGGCAGGGTCGCGACCGTCCTGGAAGTCGTCGTAGTAACCGGCGGCGGAGCCAAGGGCGGCGTATTCAGCCGCGTAGCGGGGGTCGTTGTCACCCAGTGCGATGAGCGCGGCGGTGCCGATGGCAACGGCGTCGGCACCCAGTGCCATGGCCTTGGCGACGTCGGCCCCGGTGCGGATGCCGCCGGAGACGATCAGCTGGACCTTCCGGTGCACACCCAGTTCCTGGAGGGCCTGAACGGCCTGCGGGATGGCGGCCAGGGTGGGGATGCCGACGTTTTCGATGAAGACCTGCTGCGTGGCGGCGGTGCCGCCCTGCATGCCGTCGACCACCACGACGTCCGCGCCGGCCTTCACGGCCAGGGCGGTGTCGTAGTAGGGACGGGAAGCGCCGATCTTGACGTAGATCGGCGTCTTCCAGTCCGTGATTTCGCGCAGTTCGCCGATCTTGATCTCGAGGTCGTCCGGACCGGTCCAGTCCGGGTGGCGGCTGGCGGAGCGCTGGTCGATGCCCACGGGCAGCGTGCGCATCCCGGCGACTCGCTCGGTGATTTTCTGGCCCAGCAGCATGCCGCCGCCGCCGGGTTTGGCGCCCTGGCCGAGCACGATTTCGATTGCGTCCGCTTTGCGCAGGTCGTCCGGGTTCATGCCGTAGCGGGACGGGAGGTACTGGTAGACGAGGTGCTTGGACTGGCCGCGCTCCTCGGGGGTCATGCCGCCGTCGCCGGTGGTCGTGGACGTGCCCACTTCGCTGGCGCCGCGGCCCAGCGCCTCCTTGGCGTTGGCGGACAGCGCGCCGAAGCTCATTCCCGCGATTGTCACGGGGGTCTGCAGGTGCAGCGGCCGGCTCGCGTGGCGGTCACCGAGGATGACGTCGGTGTCGCATTTTTCGCGGTAGCCCTCCAGCGGGTAGCGGGACATGGACGCGCCGAGGAAGAGGAGGTCATCGAAGTGCGGGACCTTCCGCTTGGCGCCCCAGCCGCGGATGTCATAGACGCCGGTGGCGGCGGCGCGCTGGATGTCCGCGATGGTGGCGCGGTCGAACGTGGCCGATTCGCGCAGGCCGAGCTCTTCGGTGTGCTGGGCGGGTACGCTCTGGGCGGGGAAACCCGTGTCCTGGGGCAGGGAGGTGATGGTCATGGCGCTGTCCTTAGTACGACGTCGAGTTGTGGACGCTGAAGTGGTAGAGGTTCCGGGCCGATCCGTAGCGCTTGAAGTCCGCCGGATTCTCGGTGCGGTCGGCGGCGGCGAGCAGGCCGGCGAGCTCCTCGAGGTGTTCGGCGGTCATGGGCTTTTCGATGCAGTCCGCCCCCAGGGAGGCGACGGTTCCCTTGACGTAGAGCCGGGCCTCATAAATGGAGTCGCCGAGGGCTTCCCCGGCGTCGCCGCAGACGACGAGCCGGCCGGCCTGGGCCATAAAGGCTGACATGTGGCCGATGTTCCCGCCTACCACGATGTCCACACCCTTCATGGAGATACCGCAGCGCGCTCCGGCGTTGCCGTCGATCACCACCAGCCCGCCGTGGCCCGTGGCCGCAGCTGACTGGGAGGCGTCCCCCTTGACATGCACCTTGCCGGACATGATGTTTTCAGCGAGGCCGACGCCGGCGTTGCCGTTGATCGTGACATCGCCTTTTTGGTGCATTCCGGCGGCGTAATAGCCGGCGTGTCCGTCAATTGTGACGTTGACGTCCGCGTTGATCCCGACGGCGAGGCTGTGCTTCCCGCCCGGGGTTTTCACGGTCCAGGCCTGGCCGTCGACGGCGTTGTGGAGGGCCTGGTTGAGGTCGCGGACGGGGCTTCCGGCAAGGTCAACCACGCTTTCCCGCGCTTTGGTGCTCACTGTGGGAGTGTCGGTGCTTACGGGGGCTGTCAGAGTGACCATGTGTAGACCTTTCCGGGTTCCGGTTCAAAGATGCGGGCGTTTTCGATGCCGGGCAGGGATGCCAGGGCCCGATATTCGGAGGCCATGGCCACGTAATCTGCTGTTTCGGCGATGATGGCGGGCTTGCAGGCGATCGGGTCGCGGACCACGGCCATGCTGTCGGCAGTGGTGACCACCAGGGTGTAGAAGCCGTCGAAGACCTTGCCGAGGTTGGTGAGCGCCGTTTCGAGGTCATCGCCCTGTTGGAGACGGGACGCGATGTAGCGTGCACCTACTTCGGTGTCGTTGTCGGAGTCGAAGACGACGCCCTCGCGCAGCAGGTCCCGCCGGATGGTGGCGTGGTTCGAGAAGGAGCCGTTGTGCACCAGGCACAGGTCGTCCGCCACGGAGAAGGGGTGGGATCCGCCGGCGGTGACGGCGGATTCGGTGGCCATGCGGGTGTGGGAGAGGCCCTGGCTGCCTGACATCGCCTCGAGGCCGTGCTCCGCCGCAATCTCCATGGGGTGGCCGACGCTTTTCATGACGGCGACGTGTTCCCCCCGGCCAATGATCGTGGCGCCCGGAAGCGTCTCACTAATGGCCTTGACCAGGAGATCAGTCTCGACGGCGGCACTCACCAGCGTGGTGTCACCAACCACCTTCACGGCCGCTGCGGCCGCCGGGAGGAGGGCGTCCAGCGCTGCCGTGATCTGGGCGAGGGGCATGCCCTGGTCCTTGCCCAGAAGGCTGAGGGTGGCGGTTCCTTCCGAAACGAGCCCCGGGGTGTCATAGACGGCGAGCCCGGCAGAGTCGGGCCCGCGGTCCACAATCTGGCACAACATGGATGACAGGAGGCTGCCCATCTGAGGGTGCAGCGAAGGGTTGCGCAGCTGCAGCGCGGCGATTCCACACATGGTGTGTCCTTTACTTGGTGGTTTGGTCAGATCGAAGTCAGGTAGCTGCGGATTTCCCAGTCGCTGACCTGGTTGTGCCAGCTCAGGAACTCCTCTTCCTTGGCGTTCGCGTAGTACTTGCCGATTTCCTCATCACCGCTGAGGCTGGCGAGAATGACCGGGTCCTGGCGGAGCGCCTCCACAGCGTGCAGGAGCGTCGCGGGAAGCAGGTGGGCATCTGCCTTTGCCTCACCGGGGCCGGAGGGGGCTCCCGGGTCGGTGCCCTTGGCCACTCCATCGAGGCCGGCTTCAATGGCCGTGGCGATGGCGAGGTAGGGGTTGGCAGAACCGTCCCCGGAGCGGAGCTCGATCCGCTTTTCGTCCGGGACGCGGATCATGTGGGTCCGGTCGTTGCCGCCGAACGAGGCCTTCCGGGGCGACCAGGTGGCGCCGGAGGAACTCGTGGTTGCTCCGGAGCGCTTGTAGGAATTGACCGTCGGGGCCAGGAAGGCCTGAAGCGCAGGTGCGTGGTTGAGGATGCCGCCGATGAAGGAGTACGCAAGCTCTGACAGCCCGAGTCCGCGTGCGCCGTCGTCCCCGGGGAAAAGTGCGTCGGCACCGGACCACAGGGACAGGTGGAAGTGCAGGCCGGTGCCGGTCCGGTCGGTGAAGGGCTTGGGCATGAACGTGGCCGTCATGCCGCGCTGTTCGGCAAGGATGCTCAGGATGTAGCGCAGAGTCACTACGCGGTCTGCCGTTACAAGCGCATCGGCGTAATTGAAGTTCTGTTCGAACTGTCCGGCGGCGTCCTCGTGGTCGTTGGCGTAGTTCCCCCAGCCCAGCCCGTTCATCGCCGTCGAGATGGAGGTCAGGTGGTCGTACATGCGGGTGACGCCTCGGGCGTCGTAACAGGGGCGGGGGGAATCATCGCGGGTATCAGCCGTGCTCAGGGAACCATCGGCGTTCTTGTTGACGAGGAAGTACTCTACTTCGGCGCCGATCTTGGCCTGCATCCCCTTCCCGGCCAGGCGGGACAGCGTATTTTTCAGGATAACCCTGGGCGCATAGGGCCACGGTTTGCCGTCCACATGGGGATCGCAATGGACGATCGCGAGTCCCTCCTTAATGAACGGCACGGGCGTGAACGAGGCGAGGTCCGGGACGGCGATGAGGTCGGAGTCCTGCGGGTTCTGGCCGATCAGCCCTGCCGCGTAGCCGGCAAATCCCATCGCACCGCGTTCGAGCTCGTCGGCCGCCTCGACCGGAACCAGCTTGGCGCAGGGCTTTCCCGTCATGTCCACAAACGTGGCCAGCAGGAAGCGGACGTCATGGGCCCTGGCGATGTCGGCCAGGGAGATCTCCCCGGCGTCCGCCGGCACGGTTGATGCTGAGGCCGTTGATAAGGGGGAGGCGGTTGGTAATGCAGGGGTTGCGAGACTGGTCATCGAAACTGTCCTGTTCATTCGGTGTTACCTAGTGGGAAACCTTGTTGAACCACAGTAGTCAAAATGATGTTACAGCCGCGCTCCCTTCTTGTTAAATCCAAAAGCACGCGAGGACCTTTGATTGGAACTGAAAGTTAACATGAACGAAACCCATTGACGTCCACTGCCGTGAATCATGGTTTCATGCCACTACTCGCGTGGGCCCGGTCTTCCCAAGCTGATTAGCGCCGCCTGCTCTTAGGGCCTGGCCGTCTGCCGGCTAAGACACGGCACGTTCGCATCACTCCACCTTTTCCGGCCCGTTCGGCCAACAGAACCCGTTCCCTGATTGGAGAGTTTCCATGAATTCTGGAGATGTCGCCTGGATCCTCGCCGCCAGCGCGTTGGTCTGCATGATGATTCCTGCCCTCGCGCTGTTCTACGGAGGCATGGTGGGGTCCCGCCGGATCCTGAACATGATGATGATGTGCTTTGGCGGCGTGAGCATCGTCGCCGTCCTGTGGGCCGTGTTCGGATACTCGATGGTTTTCGGCAATTCTGTAGGCGGTGCCGGCCTCATCGGTGACGTCACCGAGTACTTCGGCATGGACCAGCTGCTCGCCGAAAATCCAGATGCGCCCATACCGGCACCCCTGTTCGCCGCCTTCCAGCTGTTCTTCGCTGGCATAACCACCGCCATCATCGCCGGTGCCGCCGCCGGACGCATGAAGTTCGGGGCCTGGATGACGTTTGCGGCCCTCTGGGCAACGCTCGTCTACTTTCCCGTCGCCCACTGGGTGTTCGCGTTCTCGTCGGCAGACGGCTCGGTCACCGGAGGTTGGATCGTCAACAGCCTTAAGGCCATCGACTTCGCCGGCGGAACCGCGGTGCACATGAATGCCGGAGTCGCCGCCCTCGCCCTTGCCCTGGTCCTCGGACGCAGCGCGGGCTGGCCAAAGAGCGACCACGTCAAACCCCACAGCCGGCCGCTCGTCCTGGTTGGCGCCGGTCTGCTCTGGACCGGATGGTTCGGCTTCAACGCAGGATCCGCCCTCACCGCAGGCCAGTCCGCCTCCGTGGTGTTCCTGAACACCGCCGTAGCCGGCGCCGCCGGCCTGCTCGCCTGGGCACTCGTGGAACGGATCCGGCTCGGCAGCGCCAGCAGCATGGGAGCAGCCTCCGGCCTGATCTCTGCACTCGTTGCGATCACCCCCGCCTGTGGCGCCGTCAGCCCGCTCGGCGCCCTGGCCATCGGGGCGATCGCCGGCGCCGTCTGCTCGCTGGCTATCGAACTGAAGTTCCGGCTCGGCTTCGACGACTCGCTCGACGTCGTCGGCGTGCACCTGATCGGCGGCATCATCGGAACGCTCCTCATCGGCCTCTTCGCCACGGAT
The DNA here is from genome assembly GCA_046730875.1 of Actinomycetota bacterium. Classification (GTDB taxonomy): domain Bacteria; phylum Actinomycetota; class Actinomycetes; order Actinomycetales; family Micrococcaceae; genus Arthrobacter. The sequence goes on from JBKPJW010000367.1 coordinate 12,252, forward strand.
GCTGCCCCGAACAAGGTCAACGGACTCTTCTACGGCGGCGGCCTGGAGCTGCTGGGCATCCAGACCGTGGCAACCGTCGCCGTACTCGCCTACTCCTTTGCCGTGACGTGGGTTATCGCCAAGGTTCTCAACATCACCATGGGGCTTCGCATCCACGAGGAAGACGAACTCCGCGGCATCGACATCGCGACCCACTCCGAGGCCGCCTACCTCATCGATGAAGAACCCGTCGAGCTCGGCTCCCCGCATCGCGCCTAGGCCCCCCGGCCGGTTTCATCGTTCCACCAGCACCAACGTTCGATCGTTCAACGGACTGCCTGCCCCGAATTCCCTAGGAAATCGGGGCAGGCATCACCTTTGTCGTGACCACCAGTGACCGGCCGCGGCAGGGATTTCACCCCCGGCGGGTGAGGTCCGCGTCCGCGTCCGGGCAGACGATGGACATGCTCTCCGATGCTCGGAGACCCAGCCCGGCTGGGAGAGGAGCTTCCAATGTCCAAACCGCGCCCAATCCTTGTGGGATCCATTGCGCTCGGCGCCGCCGTCGTGCTGCTCACCGGATGCAGCCCCGCCAATACCCCGGCGGTAACTTCCAGCCCCACCATTGCCATTTCCAGCCCGCCCGCCAGCGTGGCACCGGTGTGCGCTGCTGCCGATGCCCATGCCGAAGCCCTGGCAGATTTCAAGAAAACGTTGAAGCCTGACGCCACGATAGAGCAGGTCCGCGCGGCCCAGGAACAGGTTGCAAAGACCTACAACGATCTCGTCGCGGCTCGGGGAAACCTCGCCCAGCAACGGGCCGAAGCCGTTAAGGCCGCCGAAGCCAAGTTCAATGCCGCCGTCGCCGCTGTACCTGACACCGCCACGCTGACTCAGGCAGCAGATTCCCTCCGCGATGAGGCATCAAACGTCGAGGCCGCGGTAAAAGACCTCAGGACCGAGATCAACTGCTGAGGGTCAAGTGCTGAGAGCTCCCTCACCCCGGCCGTGATTACGGCGAGCGATCAGGTGGAAGCTGAGAGCGAGGCGACCGTGACAGTGCCCGTCGTGTCCGCCCAGTGGCGTTCCCCGTCTTAACCGGCGTCGCGGATCATGGCCTGCGCCAGCGCCGCGGATCGGGTGTCGTTCCCCAGCATGGCCAGCCGGACCACTCCCCGTCGGCGTCCAGACAGACCATGCCGTGTTGCTGCGTCCCGACGGAAATCGCCGCCACGTCATCGATCACGCCTGCCAGTTCGATAGCTTCCTGGAGGGCGGACCACCATGCCTCGGAATCCACCTCGGTTCCGTCGGGATCGGGTGCCGACCTGCGGCGGAGCAGGGCGCCTGTTTCGGCGTCGTGGTATGCGCTAAACGCGCACAAACCCTTGGACTCAGTCAAGAATGGGCAGGACGCTTGCCAAAACCTGGAATGGAGGGCAATCGCGCAACAGCCGATTGCGCAAATGCCGTGGGGCCCCGTCGCCGTGCTGCTAGACAAGCCCGGGGACCAGGACAAGGGCGCCTGGAACGGTTCAGCAGCCGCCGAATACGGCTGGCCCGGTAATCTCCGGGCATTGGCTAAGGCACCACGGCACCGGCACGCTTCCTTAGCTCGCGGTTGCGGAGTTTCGCCCGCTCGAACAACCAGAGTTTGAGCGTCACGGCCGAGCAAGTCATCGAACAGAGACTTCGTCTTTAGATACGCAGAGATCAGCTTAGGGTGATTGGCAACGTCTCGTAGGTGCCCTGCCCTCGATCGTTTCGTGCTGGGCTGAACCGGCGAGGAGGCAGGGGCACTGTGGAGGGTCAGGAGAGCAGTTCGAGCTCCCAGTCCTTGACGTCTGCCAGCGGGGCAAACAGGCTCGCGTCCAGGTCATCAAGGGGTCGGCCGTTTTTGACCCGGTCGGGCCAGTCCCTGTTGCCCAGGGCCGCCTTGCCCAGGGCCACCACGTCGGCGGCGTGGTCAACCAGCATTGATACGGCAGTCTCGGGGTCATCCAGGTGGCCGTTGGCGATCACCGGCAGCCCGGAGTGCTGCTTGGCCAGGGCGGCCAGCGAGGGGCCATGGTCGCCGAAGGCCGGGGCGTAGGCCTTGTACTCGGTGGTGTGGAGGAAGTCGACGCCCGTGGCGGCCAGGGTGGAGAAGATGAGTTCCGCTTCCTCGGCCCCGCCGGCCCAACGGTGGTTGTGGTCGCTGACCTTGGACTGGGAAATCCGGATGCCGACCGTCATGTCCGGCCCGACGGCCTCGCGCACGGCACGGGCGATTTCCGCAGGGAAGCGCACGCGGTTCTGCACGGAGCCGCCATACTCGTCGGTGCGGAGATTGAGGTAGTCCGTGAGGAACTGGTCCAGCAGGTAGCCGTTGGCGCCGTGGATTTCCACACCGTCGAACCCGGCCTCCTTCGCGCGCAGCGCGGCGGCCACGAAGCCCTGGCGAACTTCCTCCATCTGCTCCCGGGTGATTTCCGCGGGTACCCGGTAGGGGCCCTCGCCGCGGTAGAAGTCCAGCTGCTCCCCCTTGGGGGCGACCGCGGAGGGGCCGATCGTGCTGTCTTTGAAGCGGTTACCCTGCGCCTGGGACCCGGCGTGCATGAGCTGGGCGAAGATCGTGGACCCGGCGGCATGGACGGCGTCGACAACCGTAGCCCAGGACCGGGCCTGTTCATCCGTGGCTAGGCCCGGCTGGTACAAGTAGCCCTGGCTGTAAGCGGTGTCGGGGTAGATCCCTTCCGTGATCAGCAGGGCGAAGCCGCCCCGGGCAAAAGCCTCGTAGTAGGAGACCATCTTCTCGGTCACCAGCCCATCCTCAGTTGCGCTGATGCGAGTCATCGGGGCCAAGGCCACGCGGCTGGGCAACTGTGTGGAACCGATCTGCAGGGGTGACCAGAGCGGGTTGAGGTTCGTCATGAAAATTTCCTTAGATTCTGTTGACGCGGCGGATCTGGATGCGCTTACGCAATCGATTGGGTTGGGTAAGTAGGAACAGCTCGGTCAACGAGTGAATTATGCGGATGGTGACTGTGGCTATGGAACTACAGCGCGCTGTTGGAGGCTAGGTTCCGCATCTCGAGGATTCAGCTTGCTCCCCCTCCTTCCGCAAAGGGCAAGTACGCCACCCTTCGTAGTACGAGTTTTATCGTACAATGATTTGGAGTCAATCGGGCAAACCAGGGAGATCGATTTACAAGTGCGCACCCTTGCCCACCCCGGCCGGAGCGAGTTGCAGCTGGACGCGGTAC
>JBKPJW010000368.1:0-19983 GCA_046730875.1 Actinomycetota bacterium
GTTGCGCTCCATGACGCCGGAGGAAAAGACCGCAGCCACGATCGTTGCCCTGGCCGGGCCGCTGTCCCTGGCCCAGATCCTGCGGATCAGCGGTCCCAAAGCCGTCGATGCTCTGGACACGGCGGGGATAATCGCTGTCTCGGCCGGGCAGGACCGGCTCGTCCGGCCTGCGAGCCCGATGGTTGGCGAGATTATCCGCCTTCGGGTCCCGGCCGGCCGCAGTTCGGCCCTGCGCTCGAGCGTGTTGGCGCTGCCCTCAGAGCGTGCCATGGTCCCGGGAGCGGCCCTGAACCGGCTGCGCTGGTCCCTGGACTGCGGTGTGGAGATCCCGCCGGTCCAGCTGCTGCAAGCCGCCGTCGCGGCCAACACGGCCCTGGATCCCGCGACAGCTGCCCGGGCCGCCAGCGCCATCCGGGACGTCCGCTTCCTCTCCGAGGCCCGGATCCAGCTGGCCTATTCCCACTTCATTGCGGGGCGCCGGGGAGCCGGTGCTGCATGCCTGGAATCTGCGAAACCTGTGTCCGCCGGACGATCCTCCTTCCTGGCGGCGCTGCTCGCGGCCCGCCTAGGGTCCGCCACGCCGGAACGGAAGTCCGCCCTCTCCCCGCTCCCTGCAGAGCGCGCCCCGGAGGAACAAAGGGACGAAACGTGGGAGCGGCCGTGGGATGAGGAAGCCGCTTCTGTATTGGCCGCGGAGTTCGTGAGCCGCACGAGGGACGGCAGGTTTATGGCGGTCGAAACAGGGCTGCGGGAAGTGGTCGATACAGCCGGCACTCCTCCCGAAATCCGCGTCCCGGCGCTTTCCCTGCTCGCCGAACTGCTGACGGCCCAGGGGCAGCTGCAGACGGGTATGGTCCTGGACTCGGAGGCATGGAACGGCGCCTGGAGCGGGAGCCGCGAGCTTCCCCTGATGTACGAGGACCTCATGGTGCGGCATTGCCTGAACCTGATCCGGGCCGGGGACTGGGACGGGCTCGGCGAGGTTCTGGACGATTATGCGGCCCGGGAGCCGGGGCGGTTGCTGTACGCCGGCGGCATGCTGCACCTGATGCGCGGATATGCGAGGCTGCTCCAGGGCCGGATGCGCGAAAGCCTGACGGAGGTGCGGCTGGGCGTGGAAGAACTTACTATTGCCGACCCTCTGAACCTGCTGCCGTTCGCACACGCCGTCGCAGCCTATGCGGCATCGGTCGTCGGGCGCCACGATGAGGCGAGCGAGCATTCCCGGGCCTACCGGATTCCGCTCTGCCGGGAGCCGAAGACCCTTCGCCTGCTGGCGGAGGCCTATTGCCTGGCGGCGGAACGCAGCGACGGGCCGGACGGCGGCGCCAGGGCCCTGGCACGGCTGGCGGACGAAGCACTGCGCGAGGGCCTGCGGGGCGTTGAAACCGACATCCGGCGGCTCGCCTTGCGCCGGGGCGACGTCTCGGGAGTGGAGGCCCTGGCCCGTAGCAGCCGCGCCGTGGACGGACCGGAGGCGCGGCTGCTGGAATCGTACGCGCAGGCGGTATCCGCGTCCGACGCCGCGGACCTCATCGGCATCAGCGACGACGCCCTCGGCGGCGGGCACGGGCTCTTGGCCCTTGAAGCTGCCCAGCAGGCGGAGCGGATCCTGGCAGACGATCCGGAACGGTGGAGGCTCACCGCGGTCCAGCGCCGGGTTCATCACCGGCTCGTGGAATCCGGGATGTCGGCGCAGCTGGAGATCGTTCGCAGTGATCACGGCGCCGCGCTGACGGCCCGGGAAGCCGAGGTCCTGGACCTCGTGTCCGGCGGGGCCTCGAATGCCGAGATCGCCGCGGCGCTGTGTGTCTCGCCGCGGACCGTGGAGGGGCACCTGTCCCGGATCTTTGCCAAACTCGGCGTCGGCCGGCGGGCGGACCTGCTCGGCCCTGAGGCTGCCACATGAAACCCGAACGCTGCACCCCTGACGTCCCGGTCACGCGGCGCTTGGCCGGGCACCGGTTCACCCGCCGGCCCGATGGCGGGCGGCTGCGTACAGCCCCGCGTGGCCCGGGGGACCGGCGGGAGTACCACCAAGTAGTGCCACGTGAGTCAGGCCGGCAGAAGTCGGGTAAACGCTACGCGTGTGCAGATCCGGTCCGGGCGATTGACTTATCTCAGTCCCACGAAGAAGGCACAGAGGTTTCAAAGATAGGTTTCAAAGGTAGGTTTCAAAGATAGGCCTCAAAGATAAGTTTCAAAGGTAGGTCTCAAATGAGGAACTTCAGGGCGGTAAGTAACCGCGCGCATTACCTTCAGGAAAGCTTGGATTTAAAAAAGTCCATCTTGCTTGCTGAAGCAGCCACTGCCACCATTAGAGGTGGTCGTGTCATTACTTCCCTTCACCGAACTCCTTCATTGGAATCGCACGGTGCCGAAACCGGCAGCCGTGCGCCAAGGTCGGAGCCGGCGGCGTCAGAGCCTTCTGAGACCGAGGCTCTCCCCCCAGCCGTCGCCGGCTCCCTTAACCGGTCTACTCCCGGGTCCGCGCCCCCGAAGAATGCGGACCCGGGATGATCGGATGGGCCCGGGGCTCCTGACCGCGCAAGACGGCTGCCCGGACGTGGGATAATTACGGTTAATCTGTGTGATGTATTTCCTGCGCCCGGCCGCCTGGCCGGCCCGGGGTACGCCGCAGCGAACGCCGATCCAGGAGTTTCCGCCCATGGTTGCCACCCCAGCCCACCTCCGCAGTTCTGCCACCGCGCTCGGAAACGATGAGGTCCTGAGGATCCGCAACGACTTCCCGATCCTGCAGCAGCACGTCAACGGCAGGCCGCTCATCTACCTGGACTCCGGGGCCACCTCGCAGAACCCGCTCAGCGTGCTCGAGGCGGAACAGGAATTCTACGAGCAGCGAAACTCGGCAGTCCACCGCGGCGCGCACCACCTCGCCGTTGAGGCCACCGAGGCGTTCGAAAACGCCCGGGAAACGGTCGCGGATTTTGTCGGGGCGGAATGGGACGAACTGATCTGGACCTCCAACGCCACCGAGGGCCTGAACCTGCTCACGTACTCCTTCCTCAACGCGTCCCTGCCCGGCGCGGCCCCCGAAGCGGCCCGGTTCGCCCTGGCCCCGGGCGACGAACTCGTGGTTACGGAGATGGAACACCATGCCAACCTGATCCCCTGGCAGGAGCTGGCGGCCCGGACCGGCGCCGTGGTGAAGTTCATCCCGATCGACGACGCCGGCGCCCTTGACCTGGACGCCGCGGCCGGAATCATCGGCCCCCGCACCCGCGTCCTGGCGTTCACGCACGCGTCCAACGTCCTGGGCACCATCAACCCGGTGGCAGCCCTGGTCGCCCTGGCCCGGTCCGCGGGCGCCCTCGTGGTGCTCGACGCTTGCCAGTCCGCGCCGCACCTTCCCCTGGATGTGAAGGCGCTCGACGTCGACTTCGCGGTGTTCTCCGGCCACAAGATGCTCGCGCCCACCGGAATCGGCGCCCTCTACGGCCGCTCGGAGTTGCTCAACGCGATGCCGCCGTTCCTGACCGGCGGCTCCATGATTACCACCGTCACCATGGAACGGGCGGGCTTCCTGCCGAGCCCGCAGCGCTTCGAGGCCGGGACGCAGCGGATTTCCCAGGCCGTGGCACTCGCCGCGGCGGTGAACTACCTGCGCGAGACCGGGATGGACCGGATCCATGCCTGGGAAGCCGAACTCGGCCAGCGCCTGGTGCAGGGCCTGGCATCCATCCCGGGCATCCGCGTCCTCGGTCCCGCGGCGGGGCAGGAACGGATTGGCCTGGCCGCGTTCGACGTCGCCGGCGTCCACGCGCACGACGTCGGCCAGTTCCTGGACAGCCGGGGCATCGCGGTGCGGGTCGGCCACCACTGCGCCCAGCCCCTGCACCGCCGGCTCGGCCTGACGGCCACGACGCGCGCCAGCACCTACCTTTACAACACCACGGACGATGTGGACGCGTTCTTGAACGCGGCAGCCGACGTCCGTGCCTACTTCCAAGCCTAGGACGGACATCCATGAGTCTTGACCAGCTCTACCAGCAGATCATCCTGGAACACGCCAAGGCCCGGCATGGCAGCGGCCTGGCCGCCGCTGAGACGCCCACGGACACAAGCAGCGGCCAGTCCCACCAGCTGAATCCGACCTGCGGTGACGAGATCACTGTCCGGGTATCCGTGGCCGGCGGAAAGATCCGGGAGCTGCGCTGGGACGGCGAGGGCTGCTCGATCTCGATGGCCTCCGCTTCCGTACTGACGGACCTTGCCGAAGGCATGAGTGTCGGGGAGCTCCAGGGTGTGATTGACAGTTTCCGCGAAGTGCTGCGATCGCGCGGCAAGGTGCCGGCCGATCCGGAGGTGCTCGGCGACGCCGCCGCGTTCGAGGGAGTGTCCCGCTATGCTGCCCGGGTCAAGTGCGCCATGCTCTCATGGGTGGCGGCGGAAGATGCCCTCGGCCAGGCGCTGGCAGCCTGACCGCCCCCTGACGGAACCGGGACCGGTTCAGGGCCGGCCCAGGCCCTTGTAGATCCAGCCGGCGGCCCGCCACTTCGCCGGATCCAGGACGTTGCGGCCGTCCAGGATGCGCGGGGCGGACACGAGCGCCTTGGCCGCGTGCGGATCCAGCTCCCGGTAGGCCTGCCATTCGGTCAGCAGCAGCACGGCGTCGGCCCTGTGCAGCGCCGTGTCGAGATCAGGTTCGAGCGGAAGCTCAGGGAAGCGCTTGGCGGCGTTCTCCAGCGCCTGGGGATCGGTGACTGTCACCACGGCACCCTGCAGCTGCAGCTGCGCGGCGGCGCTCAAGGCGGGGGAGTCCCGGACGTCGTCGCTCTCGGGCTTGAAGGCCGCCCCGAGGACGGCGATCCGCTGGCCCAGCAGCGACCCGCCGCACAGCTCGCGCGTCAGTTCCACCACCCGGGTGCGGCGGCGCATGTTGATGGCGTCCACTTCCCGCAGGAATGTTAGGGCCTGGTCGGCGCCCAGCTCCCCGGCGCGGGCCATGAACGCCCGGATGTCCTTGGGCAGGCAGCCGCCGCCGAACCCGATGCCCGCGTTCAGGAATTTCCGGCCGATCCGCTCATCGAGGCCGATCGCGTCGGCCAGCCGGGTGACGTCGGCCCCGGTGGCTTCGCAGACCTCGGCCATGGCATTGATAAAGGAAATCTTGGTGGCGAGGAACGAGTTGGCGGCCGTCTTCACCAGTTCCGCCGTGGCGTAGTCGAGGACGAGCCGGGGTGTTCCGTCCGCGAGCGGCGTGGCATAGACCCGGTCCAGGAGAGCCACCGCGGGATGGTCTTCGCTGCCGTCCGGGGTCCCGTACACGAACCGGTCCGGGCTCAACGTGTCCGCCACCGCGTGGCCCTCACGCAAGAATTCAGGATTCCAGACCAGCGTGGCACCGGGTTCGGTGTCTGCGAGCTCCTCGGCCAGGCGGGCGGCGGTTCCCACCGGAACGGTGGACTTCCCGGCGATGACGTCGCCGGGGGAGAGCTGGGCGGCGAGGGCCGCGACGGCGGTATCCACATAGCGCAGGTCGGCGCCGTTTTCACCGCGTTTCTGCGGAGTTCCCACGCAGATGAAGTGGACTTCGGCGCCGCGGGCGGCCGCCATGTCGGTGGTGAACCGCAGCCGGCCCGAGTGGACCTGCTCCGTGAGCAGATCATCCAGCGTAGGTTCATAGAACGGGGCCCGGCCCGTGGACAGCTGCGCCACCTTGTGCCCGTCGAGGTCAATGCCAACGACGTCGTGCCCGAGAGCGGCCATGGATGCCGAGTGGACTGCGCCGAGATAACCGCAGCCGATCACCGAGATGCGCATAGCTGACGCTCCTCCCCGCCGTGGATAGTTCACAGCGTACGTGCCGGGTCCGGGTTTCGTACACGGGGATGGCGTACCGGGAGCATCAGCCACGTCAGAAAAGCAGGAACCGGCCCGCCGGCGGCGCGATGACCGCCGACGTGCCGGATGCTAGCTGACCAGCCCGGCAACGCCGATCGCCGCCGTCGCGGCCCCGAGCAGCATGGAGATGCTGACGAGGACCACGTGGACGGTCAGGAAGCGAGTGGCCTTGCCGTCGGCGTCGCGGGCGCGCGGGTCCTTCATGACCCGGCGCAGGAACTGCGGCCAGACCACCAGGGACCAGACACCGGCGATAATCAGGACGACGGCGAGGAACGCTGGCAGCTCCACGACGCTAGTGGCTCTCGAGCCAGGCCTGGGCCTGCTGGGACTGCAGGTTCAGGGCCTTGCCGACCATCGGCTCCGCGGCGTCGGCGATCTTGCCGCCAAGGAACGGTACCGAGGAGGTCACGTTGCCCTCGAGCTCGATCCGGGTGCCGACGCCGTCGGACACGAGACGCTGGACAGCGTTCACGTCCAGCGGTGCGCCGGAAACCTTCAGCGAGATCTTGCTCTGCCGGGAGCCGTCGGCGGCCGGGGCCTCCCAGGCCTCGAGCTGGGTCACCTTCAGGCTTTCGCCGACAAATTTCCGGGCGATGTCGGGCATCCGTGTGGTAGGGATGGTCCGCACGGTGGTGGTGCTGAAGGCGCCGGCGGGATCTCCGTCAAGGGCAAAGGATTCCAGGGTACCGCCGACGAGCTCGCTCGTGTGGCGCAGGAAGTCTTCATTGACGAAAACCGCGGTAACGCGGTCGACGCTGTGCGGAACGGTGGTGGATGCACTCAGGGCCATAGGGGGTCCTCCGTGATGTGGAAGTGGACGTTTCGGGCTCCAACATCCTACGGCGTGTGCCCGGCAGGCTCCGATTCGAGAATTTCCAGGTCCCGGGCGGCGGCGGTGATGTTCCGCGACATGGCGGGAAATATGACGCTGTGGAACGGCAGGACGGCGAGCCAGTAGAGGCGGCCGCTGAGTCCTTTGGGGAAGAAGATGGCTCGCTGGTGATAGCGGCTTCCCGTTCCCTCCGGCTCCACGGAGAGTTCAAGCCAGGCCCGGCCCGGTGCCCGCATTTCGGCGCGCAGCCGGAGCAGCCGGCCCCGGTCGATCCGTTCCACCCGCCACCAGTCCACCACTTCGCCCTCCGCGAGCAGATGCGGATGCCGGCGGCCGCGCAGAAGTCCCGCCCCGCCGGTCAGCTTGTCCAGCCAGCCGCGCACCTGCCAGGCAAGCGGCAGGGAGTACCAGCCGTTCCGGCCGCCGATCCCTTCGATGATGGTCCACACGTGCTTCGGATCCACGTCACTGGGGAAGCTGCGCTCGTCCACGAACACCCTGTGGCCGGCCCAGTCGGGGTCGCTTGGCAGGGGATCGGCGTCGACGCCGGCGCTTGCCCACGTGGTTTCTACCTGGCCGTCGCGTTCCTTGCCCAGGGCGAGGGCCACGGCGCGCCGGTAGGAGGTCAGGCCGCCTTCCGGCATCCGGATGTAGGCATCGATGTCGTGCTCCCGGGAAACGGCGTCGTGCTGGAGCGATTCCACAAGCGGCAGGGACATGGACAGCGGGATCGGCGTTACCAACGCCACCCACAGTCCGGCCAGCTTAGGAGCGGGCACAGGCAGGGCCAGGACCACCCGGTGCGGCAGGCCTGCCTCGGCGGCGTATTCCTGCATCATTCCGGCGTAGCTGAGCACCTGCCGGCAGCCGATATCGAAGGTCCGGTTGATGTCACCTTCCAGCGAGGCCGCCGCCACGAGGTAGTACAGGACGTCGCGGACCGCGATCGCCTCGATCTTGTTCCGCACCCAGCTCGGTGCGGGCATGAGCGGGAGTGTCTCGGACAGGTGCCGGATCATTTCGAACGACGCCGAGCCTGAGCCGATGACGACGCCGGCCTGGAAGACCACTGCGTCCACCGGGCTGTCGAGGAATACTTTTCCCACCGCTTCACGGGACCGCATGTGGGTGGAAAGTTCGGCCCCCTCCGGATGCAGGCCGCCGAGGTAGACAATCCGGTCCACCCCTGCTTCTGCTGCCGCCCGCGCGGCGGTTCCGGCCATCGCCTTTTCCTTGTCCTCGAATCCGGCTCCGGCCGCCATCGAATGGACCAGGTAGTACAGGACGTCGACGCCGTCCAGCGCCTTCCGCAGGGCGTCGCCGTCATCGAGGCTGCTGTGCACCACCTCGACGTCGTCCAGCCACGGCACCCCGGCGATCTTGGCTGGCGTCCGGACCACGACTTTGACCCGGTGCCCGGCCTCCAGCAGCCTGGGGACCAGCCGCCCGCCGATGTAGCCGGTGGCCCCGGTGACCAGCACGGATTTGGGGGAGGGCGCCTTTGGGACCGGCTGCGCGGCTGGAGCAGGCGTCCCCGCCGGCTCGAGGGTTCCGGCTGCACCGTCCATGCTCGTGCCGTCCATGCTTGTGCCGTCCATAGTGACTCCTAGTCATTCAGCAGTTCAGTCATTCAGCAGTTCAGTCAGAGCAATCGGGTCATCCGGCTGTTCGGCTATCCAGCCGTTGGCCGGTGGCCTACCAAGCCATTCGGTGCGCGGGCCCGGGCGGATGGGCGCCGCCGCACCTCGATTCAGCGCCGTACATTCATTCAGCCCCGTAACTCCATTCAGCCCCGTAACTCCATTCAGCCTAGCCCCGTCGGTCCGGGGCGTCAGCCGGGCCTCGTCGGCCGGGCGCCGGGCTGCGCGGTAGGCTTGGAAGGCCCGGGATTCTAGCGAATTTCGGGTATTCGTGTTGCCTGCATTTCCGTGAACACCTCAGGAGCTTCAGTCATGAGCCTCAACGGCCCCTCTCTTACCGGTCTGCGCCGCGTCCTCGCCGAGGATCGCAACTATGCCCGCGTCCGGGCCGAGGCGTCCCGGGGATTTGCCGCCCGCAGCGAGGACTACCAGATCAGCGCTCCGGCCGGCCTGCGGGCGACGCTGCTCTCTGAAGTGGCCGACGGCCTCGCGGCGCTCGCCGGGAAGGCAGCCGAAGATCCGGGCACCGCGGCCGGCAACGCCGGTCCAGCACCGGTTGTCCTCGCCGTCACCGCCACCGGCCGGGAGGCCGAAGACCTGACGGAGGCCCTGCGCGCCTACCTGCCCGCCGGCACCGTGGCCGAGTTCCCCAGCTGGGAGACGCTCCCGCACGAACGGCTCTCCCCGCGCTCGGACACGGTGGGCCGGCGCCTGTCCGTGCTCCGCCGCCTGGCCCACCCGGAAGCCGCCGGTGCCGGCACCCTCCGCGTAGTTGTGGCCCCCATCCGCGCGGTGGTCCAGCCGATCGTGGCAGGTCTCGGCGACCTGGTGCCCGTCACGCTGACGACCGGCCAGGACGCCCCCTTTGGCGAGGTCGTGAAGAACCTCGCGGCGGCCGCCTACGCCCGGGTGGACATGGTCACCCGCCGCGGCGAATTCGCCGTGCGCGGCGGCATGCTCGATGTTTTCCCGCCCACCGAGGACCACCCGATCCGGGTCGAGTTCTTCGGCGATGAAGTGGAACAGATGCGCTGGTTCGCCGTCGCCGACCAGCGCTCCCTGTCGGCCCCCGGCGTCCACCACCCCACCGAGCTCCACGCCCCGCCCTGCCGCGAAATCCTCATCACTCCCTCCGTCATGTCCAGGGCGGCCACGCTGAAATCCCAGCTGCCGGCCGCGGCGGACATGCTGGAAAAGATTGCCGGCGGCATCGCGGTGGAGGGCATGGAGTCGCTGGCTCCCGTGCTCGTGGACGCCATGGTCCCGTTCCTGGACCAGCTCCCGTCCGGGTCCGTCGCCGTGGTGATCGAACCCGAAAAGGTCCGCACCCGGGCCCACGACCTCGCCGCCACGAACGAGGAATTCCTGGAGGCGGCCTGGTCCACGGCTTCGGACGGCGGCAGCGCCCCGCTGGATCTGAGTTCCCAGGCGTCGGAGGCGCTGCATTCGGCCAGCTTCCGTTCGCTGGCCGACACGCGCACCACAGCCCTCGCCCACGGCGTCTCCTGGTGGTCCATCACCTCCCTGGCCACGGACGAGGAACTGGTGCCCGACGTCGACGTCCTGAACCTGCATGCCCGCGAACCGCGCGGCTACCAGGGCGACGTCGCCGAAATGATGGACTTCATCGGCTCCCACGTCCGGGACCAGTGGCGGATCGTGGTGGTCACGGAGGGTCCCGGCCCGGCCCAGCGCCTCGCGGAACTGTTCCACGACAACGACATCCCCTGCGCCCGGGTGGACGTGCTCGACGACGAGCCGCAGCCCGGACTGATCGAGGTGACCACCGCCGCCGTCGGACGCGGGTTTGTCCTGGAGGCGCTCAAGGTGGCGCTGCTGACGGAAGCGGACCTGCTGGGCCGGACCTCCGCAGGGTCCACGAAGGACATGCGGCGAATGCCCTCCAAACGACGGAACGCCGTGGACCCGCTGCAGCTCGTGGCCGGCGACTTCGTGGTCCACGAACAGCACGGCATCGGCCGATTCGTGGAGCTCATCCAGCGAAAGGTGGCGGGCGGGGGAGAAGGCGTACGCGAATACCTGGTCCTGGAATACGCGCCGTCCAAGCGCGGCGCCCCGGGCGACCGGCTCTTCGTGCCCACCGACCAGCTGGACCAGGTCACCCGGTACGTGGGCGGGGACGCCCCGGTGCTGAGCAAGATGGGCGGCGCGGACTGGGCGAGCACCAAGTCCAAGGCCCGCAAGGCCGTGAAGGAAATCGCCGGCGAACTCATTCGGCTGTACTCGGCCCGGATGGCCTCCCGCGGACACGCGTTCGCCGCGGACACCCCGTGGCAGCGCGAGCTGGAGGAAGCCTTCCCGTACGTGGAGACGCCGGACCAGCTGACCACCATCAACGAGGTCAAGGCCGACATGGAACGCGAGATTCCAATGGACCGGCTCATTTCCGGCGACGTCGGCTACGGCAAGACCGAGATCGCCGTGCGGGCGGCATTCAAGGCGGTCCAGGACGGCAAGCAGGTGGCCGTGCTGGTGCCCACCACCCTGCTCGCCCAGCAGCACTACGAGACCTTCACCGAACGGTTCTCCGGGTTCCCGCTCCGGGTCAAGCCGCTGTCCCGCTTCCAGGGCACGAAGGAGGCCAAGGAGACGGCCGAAGGGGTCAAATCCGGCGCCGTGGATGTGGTGATCGGCACGCACCGGCTCCTGTCCAAGGATTTCGCGTTCAAGGACCTGGGCCTGGTAATCGTGGATGAGGAACAGCGCTTCGGCGTCGAGCACAAAGAGGCGCTGAAGAAGATGCGCACCAACGTGGACGTCCTGGCCATGAGCGCCACCCCCATTCCCCGGACCCTGGAGATGTCCCTGACCGGCATCCGCGAAACCTCTACCCTGGCCACCCCGCCGGAAGAACGCCACCCCGTGCTGACCTACGTGGGGCCATACACGGACAAGCAGACCTCCGCCGCCATCCGCCGCGAGCTGATGCGCGAGGGACAGGTGTTCTTCGTGCACAACCGCGTCTCCACGATTGAACGCACCGCGGCAAAGATCCGCGAGATGGTCCCGGAAGCCAGGGTTGAGGTGGCGCACGGCAAGATGTCCGAGAGCCGGCTCGAACAGATCATTGTGGACTTCTGGGAGAAGCGCTTCGACGTCCTGGTCTGCACCACCATCATCGAGACCGGGCTGGACATCTCCAACGCCAACACCCTCATTGTGGACGGGGCGGACAAGTACGGCCTCTCGCAGCTGCACCAGCTCCGCGGGCGCGTGGGCCGCGGCCGCGAACGGGCGTACGCCTACTTCCTCTACCCTTCCGAGAAACCGCTGGGCGAGGTGGCGCTGGAACGGCTCAAGGCCGTCGCCACGCACAACGAGCTCGGCGCGGGCATGCAGCTGGCCATGAAGGACCTTGAGATCCGCGGCGCCGGCAACCTGCTCGGCGGCGAGCAGTCCGGCCACATCCAGGGGGTCGGGTTCGATCTGTACATCCGGCTGGTGGGCGAGGCCGTGGCCGAATACCGGGGCGAGGCCGAGGAGAAGGCCGCCGACATGAAGATCGAGCTGCCCGTCAACGCGCACCTGCCGCACGACTACGTGCCCGGCGAACGGCTGCGCCTCGAGGCCTACCGGAAACTGGCCGGCGCGATCACGTACGAGGCCATCGAGGAGGTCCTCGCCGAGCTCGTGGACCGCTACGGCGAGCTGCCGCTCCCGGCGACGAACCTGATCGACGTCGCCCGCTTCCGGGTGGGGGCGCGCGAGGCCGGATTGTCCGACGTCGCGCTGCAGGGCAACTTCATCAAGTTCTCCCCGGCCCAACTGCCCGAGTCCAAGCTCATGCGGCTGACGCGGATGTACCCGGGCGCGCAGGCGAAGCCTGCCCTGGATGCCGTGCTCATCCCGAAGCCAAAGACAGCGAGGATTGGCGGCCGGGACCTGCAGGACGCCGAAATCCTGGAGTGGGCCAACGGCGTCATCCGCAACATCTTCACCGACGCCCCTGTAGCGGCAACACAGGCGGTGAAATAAAAGAATGATGGGAGGACATCACGCCGCGTCGGGAGCCGCGGCGTGGGTAGCCATTGCCTCGACCGGTCCCTACGCGCTGGGCTGGTACCCGCTGGACCCCACAGGAATCGTGATCGGCGCCATGGCGACGGCGGGGACCGCGCTGGTCTGCGACTGGGACCACCGCGCCAGCACGGTGGCGCACTCGCTGCCGCCGTTATCCAACCTCGTGGCGCGCGGTATTGAGAACGTCAGCGGCGGCCACCGGCAGGGCACGCATTCGGTGCTGGGCGCGGCGTTCTTCGTGCTGCTGGCCACCCTCGCCGGGCAGCTGCAGGTGCAGACCCAGTGGGGGCTGCTGTCCGTCGGGGCCGGTCTGCTGTGTATGTTCATGATCAATATCGCCGCGAAAGCGCTGAAGCTCTTTCCGAAATTCGGCGTGATCAGCAACTGGATCTTCGCGCTGCTCATGGCGGGCCTCGTGACGTGGTTTGCGCCGCACCAGTGGACCTGGCTGCCGGTCTCGATGCTCACCGGCGTGCTGGTGCACATCGTGGGGGACATGATCACCACCGGGGGAGTGCCGCTGCTCTGGCCGCTCGTGATCAAGCCGCCGAAGGTCCTGCGGAAACTGCCGCTGCTTAAAAACGTCTGGCGAGCCAACGGGGCGTTCTCCATCCCGCTGCTGGGCCGGGCGGGTTCACGGCGGGAATGGCTGGTCCTCATCCCGGTGAGCGGCTACGCGATGGCGGGGATGTTCGGTGCGGGCCTGGCCGTGGCCAAGGTGCACTTCCCGACAGCCCTGGCGTTCGGCACCGGACTGGTAAAGGGCCTGTTTGCCTTGCTGCCCGGCTAGGCAAGCGGCCCTGCTGAAGCCTTAAATGACTGAAGCTCCGAAATTGTCCGGAGCTTCAGTCATTTAAGGAAAGGGGAGGCTAGTTCTCGCCGGCCGAATCCGAGCGGCCCAGCAGCGTCTGCGGGATCCAGAACGCGAGGGCAAAGAGCACCAGGCAGACGGCCATCGGCCAGACGTTGTCCAGCGTCAGGAAGGCCAGCGAGTAGATCGCGCCGCCGAACAGGACCATCATCACGGCAAAGATGGCGATGCTTGAGCCGAGGCTGTTCTCGGTCTGCGGGGTGGTGGTGTTGCTGGACATTCGTTCCTCCTCGGCCCCGGGGGGCTCAAAACTGTGGGCGCTGCCGGCGCGGGTCAGTAAGCGGACGAACCCTGTTCACCCTTGACGATCGCGATGCCGGAGCTGGCGCCAATACGTGTTGCACCTGCAGCAATCATAGCCTGTGCATCAGCCAGAGAACGCACACCGCCGGAGGCCTTGACACCCAGGTCCGGGCCCACCGTGCGGCGCATCAGCGCGACGTCCTCGGCCGTGGCGCCGCCGCCGTTGAAGCCCGTGGAGGTCTTGACGAAGTCCGCCCCGGCTTCGAGCGCAGCCTCGCAGGCGAGCACCTTCTGGGCATCGCTCAGCAGTGCTGTTTCGATGATGACTTTCAGGATGGCTTCGCCCTCGTGGACGGCCTCGGCGACGGCGGCGATGTCATCGACCAGCGCGCCCTTGTCATTGGCGCGGGCCGCGGCGATGTTGATGACCATATCCACCTCTTCGGCACCGTCCAGGACAGCGCCGCGGGCCTCGAAGGCCTTGACGTCGCTCGGTGTTGCCCCCAGCGGGAATCCCACCACGGAGCACGTCAGGACCCCGGTGCCCCTCAGGGCGGTCTTGACCGTCTTGACCCAGACCGGGTTCACGCAGACCGACTTGAACCGGTACTGGGCCGCCTCCTCGCAGACTTTGAGGATCTCCGCCTCGCTGGCCTCCGGCTTGAGCAGCGTGTGGTCGATGTAGGAGGCGATGTCCGATGTGCCTCCGGTGGCGGCTTCCTGGCTCATGGTGGTCCCTTTCCTGGCGGGCCTGGGACGCGGCGGTCCTTTCCCGGGCCTTGTGGGCCTGCGGGCCCTGTCGGCGCCGCCTCGTCAGCGGCTTATCAGGTGACCATCTTGCCATAGGAACATGCCCGGGGGATGACTCACCCGGGCGGGCCCGGCAGCCTCAGGCGGCTGCGGACAGGGGCTGGCTCATGGTGGCCTGGAGCAGCTGGGACGCGCACACTGACGCGGCGGAGCCGGACGCCACGAGCAGCCCCAGCCGGACGCCGTCGTAGGCTGCGGCGTCACCGATCGCCCAGATGCCCGGGACGGAGGTGCGGAAGTCCTGGCCGATCACGATTCCGCCGGCCGGCGCGGTGATGAGCCCGGCCGTGGCGGCCAGTTCGTCGCGGGCAATCCGCTCCTCGGCGAGGACCACAAGGTCACCGTTCATGCTGGAGCCGTCCGCGAAGACGATGCCGGACGCCGGCAGCGCGGACCCGGCGAGCGTGGGAACGACGGCGGCGGGACGCACGGTGGTCCGGATCGGGCGGACGCCGCGGGCCCGGAGGACGGCCTCGGCCTGGCCGGCAGCCGATCCCGTGCCCACCAGGATGCCCAGGGGACGACGGCCGAGGACCCGGGTGACGTCCTTGACCACTTCACCCAGCCGGGCGGCGTCGTCGATAGTGGAATAGCTCAGGCACCGTGCGGCACCTTCCACCGGGGCCTCGGCGGGGGCGGACCCGGTGGCGATGACGAGTTCGTCGTAGGCGAATTCCATGCCGTCGGCCGTGGTCACGCGGCGGTTCTCAGCGTCAATATAGCTGGCCGGCTGCCCGAAGCGGACGGACACCTGCGGCAGGACGGCGAGTTCCAGCAGTTCCTCGGGGGCGTCGTCCCGGTTGCTGAGGACCGTGATGGTGCCGGCAAACGGGGTCCGGGCGAGCTGGCGGACAAGGGCCTGCGCTGCCGGACCTGCGCCGGCGATCACGATCCTGGGCCGGGCGGCCGCGGTGACGGTCGTTGGAGCGGCGGTGCCGGAGGCGGCTGCCGTCGAGGAAAACGTGCCGGAGGTGGGAGACAATGCCGGAGCGGACATGTGCGGGCCCTTTCGCTGGGTGGCCTTCGTGCGGCCGTTGTGCTTGATGAATCCAGCGTAGGCGTCCGGTTTTTCCGGGGTGTTTCCCGGGTGTTGCCGCTTCTCCACCGGCTGTTCGCCAGTATTTACCGGCCGGTAATGCCGTGCGTCACACCCCGCGGCGGCCAGGGTGCCCCGGGCCCGTTAGACCCGGATCCGGTAGCCGCGTTTCACTACGGTTTCCACGAGCCGGTTGTCCGGCAGCGCGGACCTCAGCCGGCTGACGGTCATGTCCAGCGCGTGCACCGAGCCGCGCAGTTCCAGCAGGTCCGAAAGCGCTTCGCGGGACAGCACGGCTCCGCCGGCGCCGATCAGCGCACGCAGCAGCAGCAGGGGCGCGGGCGCCATCTCGATCGACTCGCCGTTGATGCGCAGCGAGCGGCCCCGCAGCTCCACGGTGCCGGAAACGGTGTCGAGCCGGCGGACGTGGTTGAGCGCGAGGTGTTCGCAGACCAGCCGGATCAGGGCGCCCATCCGGAAGCGTTCCGGGATCAGCGGGTGCAGCCCGGCGTCCAGCAGCGGCTGCGCGGTGATGGGTCCGACGACGGCGGTCGCCACAGTGGTTTTCAGGCTCTCCACAAGCTGTTTGTAGACGCCCATCTCGTGTGCCGTGCTCCACATCGCGTCCACGGCGGGAGCACTGGTGAAGGTCAGGACATCCAGGTTGCCGCTGCAGGCGGCCTCGATGAGCTTGGGCAGCCGGTCGGCGCCGTCAGGCTTGACCCAGCGGTACGGGGTGACCGTCAGGACGGTGGCGCCGGACATGCGCAGGCGCTCGAGCTGCCGGACATCGGTGTAGCCGTGCAGCTGCACGGCGACTGTCTTGCCGCGCACCCCCTCGGCAAGGAGCATGTCCACGAGCGTGGCCGTGGTTTCGTCGCTGCTGATGCCGACGTCGGCGAGCCCGGCGGCACGGACCGCGCCGCGTGCCTTGGGCCCGCGGACGAACATGCGGGTGGCGGAGAGGGTCTCCAGCAGCTGGTCACCGATGCCGAAGGTGTCCGCGGCCTCGCACCAGCGGCGCATGCCGTAGGCGGTGGTGGCGATGCAAAGATCCGGCCGGGCAGCGATGATCGCCCGGGTGTCTTCGATCAGGCTCTGGTCCTCCCGGACCGGGGCGATCTTCAGCGCCGGGGCGTGGAGCACCTCAGCACCGCGGCGCTCCAGGGCCTCGATGAGGTCCTGGGAGCGGCGGTGCGAGGTAACGCCGATCCGGAAACCGTCCAACGGCAGGTCCCGTTCGGTCCCTTCTTCGGCAGATTCCGGAGGGGGCGTCCCGGGCGTCACGGGGGTCAACGGTGTTACGGGTGCGCCGGGCTCCGGGAAGCCTGCGGCGATGGCGTTCAGTGCGCTCATGAAAATCCTTATGCTTCCAGCAGTGATGCGGCCAGGCGGTCGAGTTCTGCCGTGGCCTCGGCCGAGCCCCGGTTGGCCTCGGCCACCCGGACTACTTCGCCGATCACCAGGACGGCGGGGTTACTGCAGCCGGCGGCTGCGGTGGTGATCGTACCAAGTTCGGCGATCGTGGTGCGCTGGCCGGGGCGGTAGCCGCGTTCGACCACAGCCATCGGCATGTCGGCCCGCATCCCGGCGCGGCGGAGGCCGGCTGCGAGGTGGTGCAGGGTGCCGATGCCCATCAGGACCACAATGGTTCCGCCGAGTCCGGTCAGGTGCTTTAGCTCGTTCTCGGTCAGCGGGGCATGGCCCGAGACAACGGTGAACATGTGGCTGACCTCGCGGTGCGTGACCGGGATGCCGGCGGCGGCCGGAACGGAGATGGCGCTCGTGACTCCGGAGATGACGCGGACCGGAACCCCTGCCGCGACGCAGGACGCGACTTCCTCTCCTCCCCGGCCGAAAACATAGGGATCCCCGCCCTTGAGGCGGACCACGTTGTTGCCGGCCAGTGCGCTTTCCACCATGAGCGTTTCAATCTCGCCCTGGCTGACCTTGTGGTGGCCGGGCTTCTTGCCCACATCCACGAGTTCAGCCGAGGTCAGGGAGGGCAGCTCGTGGTACGGGGCGAGCCGGTCGTAGAAGACGACGTCGGCATCCCGCAGCGCCGCCACGGCGGCGACGGTCAGCAGTTCGGTGGTGCCGGGACCGCCGCCGACCAGCGTGACGTGTCCCACCGGGCCGGCAACCGGCTCTGCTGCCACCGGAATGCCGGTGGCGCGGCACCGGTCCAGGAGGGTTTCCCAGCCGGGCTGGCCGTCGTCGACCGCCGCCACCAGGAACGGGCGCTCGGGGAGCGGACCGTCAGTAGCGGCGCCCTGCGGGGTGCTGAGGCGGTACACGAGCGCGCCTGCCGCCTCATACCGCCGCACGGCCTGCCGCGCGGCGTGGTCCGATCCGGTGACCAGGACTTCGCGTCCGGTGAGGTCAATGGTGAGCTGCATGGCTATACCTCGTTCTCATCGCGGGCACGTATGGGGATGGAAGCGCCGATCAGGATTTTGCCTTTTTCCTCAGCCGTGGCGGGGCGCATCTGGCCGCGCTCGTCCGGGACGAAGGTGATGGAATCGTCCTTCTGGTCGGGGGCGTTGACGAAGGAGCGGAAGCGGCGGAGGCGCTCGGGATCCGTCAGGGTATCGGCCCATTCGTCGACGTAGGTGTCAACGTGCTTGGCCATGGCCGCCTCAAGATCCTCGGCGATGCCCAGGGTGTCGTGCACCACGACGTCCTCGACGTGCTTGATGCCGCCGTCGAGCTCTTCCTGCCAGCGCGCGGTGCGCTGCAGTCGGTCGGCGGTGCGGATGTAGTACATGAAGTAGCGGTCGATGTACTTGATCAGGGTTTCGTCGTCCAGGTCCTTGGCCAGCAGCTCGGCGTGCGCCGGGGTGGCCCCGCCGTTGCCCCCGACGTACAGGTTCCAGCCGTCCGCGGTGGCGATGACGCCGACATCCTTGCCGCGGGCCTCGGCGCATTCACGGGCGCAGCCGGAGACACCCATCTTCAGTTTGTGCGGGCTGCGGAGGCCGCGGTAGCGCAGCTCCAGCCGGATGGCCATGGCCACGGAGTCCTGGACTCCGAAGCGGCACCACGTGGAGCCGACGCAGGACTTCACCGTGCGCAGGGACTTGCCGTAGGCCTGGCCGGATTCGAAGCCGGCATCCACGAGGAGTTTCCAGATTTCCGGAAGCTGCTCCAGCCGGGCGCCGAACATGTCGATCCGCTGGCCGCCGGTGATCTTGGTGTAGAGGCCGTACTGCTCGGCAACCGCGGCGATCACGCCAAGCTTCTTGGGGGTGATCTCGCCGCCGGCGATGCGGGGGACCACCGAGTAGGTGCCGTCCTTCTGCATGTTTGCCAGGGCGCGGTCGTTGGTGTCCTGCAGGGTGCCGCGGCCGGCGTCCAGGACGTAGGCGCTGTTCTGGCTGGCCAGGATGTTGGCGATGGTCGGCTTGCAGATGTCGCAGCCGGAGCCGGTGCCGTACTTGGCCATGATCTCCTCGAAGGAGGTCAGTTCCAGGACACGGATGGCGTCGAAGAGTTCCTGGCGGGACAGTTCGATGTGCTCGCAGAGTGCCTTCGAGACCTCGACGCCGGACTTGGTCAGTTCGCTTTCCAGCAGCTTCTTAAGCATCGGGACACAGGAACCACAGCTGGTTCCGGCGCGGGTGCAGCCCTTCAGCTCGCCGAGTTCCCGGACGGGAGCGTTGCCGTCGCAGGCCCCGCAGCCGTTGACGGTGTCGCGGATGGTTCCGGCGGAGACATTGTTGCAGGAACACAGGATGGCGTCGTCCGGGAGTTCGGTGTCCGGGGCGTCGCCGCCGCCGGCCGCGCTGAGGTAGGCGCCGGGCTCTGCGGGCAGTTCGCGGCCCAGCATGGGGCGCAGGGAAGTGTAGGGGGAAGCGTCGCCGACGAAGATGCCGCCGAGCAGGGTCTTGGCGTCGTCGGTGGTGACGATCTTCTGGTAGACGCCGCGGGCGGGGTCGGCGTAGACGATTTCGAGGGCGTGTTCCGTGCGGGCGAAGGCGTCACCGAAGCTGGCGACGTCGACGCCGGAGAGCTTGAGCTTGGTGGCGGTGTCGAAGCCCGGGAAGGTCGCCTCGCCGCCGTGCAGCCGGTCCGCGACAATCTCCGCCATCGTGTTGGCCGGCGCCACGAGGCCCAGGCACATGCCGCCGAAGTTGGCGACCTCGCCGATCGCCCAGATGCCGGGGACCTCCGTGGAGCAGTCGTCGGAGATGACGACGCCGCCGCGCGGGCCGAGCTGGAACAGCGGCGCTTCGCTTTCCCCTTCGGGGCCATTAGCGGTGCGGAACAGCTCGTCCCGGGGACGCACGCCGATCGCAACAATCACGAGGTCGGCGTCGATGATGCGGCCGTCGGCCATGAGGACGCCGGTGACCTGGCCGTCGTCGTCGGAGAGGACCTCGGAGGGGAACACCCCGCCGTGGACGGTGAAGCCCTTGGCCTCGATAAGCCGGCCGAGCGCCTGGCCGGCGCCCTCGTCCAGCTGGGTGTTCATGAGCCAGGGGGAGCCGTTGATGACGATCGGGGTGGCGCCGAGCTGTTCGGTGCCGGCCGCTGATTCCAGGCCCAGCAGACCGCCGCCGATGGTGACCGCTTTGACCTGGCGGCCAAGCTTGGCGGTGAGCTCCGCGATCGCCTTGTTAATGGACCAGACGTCCTCAAG